>JAPKAW010000235.1 GCA_028825055.1 Flavobacteriales bacterium
CTGATTTACCTGCCGTTCCCGTTCATGATTTGGTGATCCAAGAACGCGAAAATGAGCTGGTCATTGGCACCCACGGGCGCAGCATCTGGATTCTAGAATTGGATGCTATGTGGAAGCACTGGGACGCTTCTGAATTGTGGAGCGATGCCATTCCTGCAGCTTTCGTGTTATCCGACATTGAAGCCGTAGAATTCGATGAGCAGTGGGGTCAACGAGGATGGTCATGGTCTGAACCTCGGGATGTAACGGCCGATGTCGACGCCTTTAGCCCAGAACCAATCACGGCACATTGGGTCATCACAAGCGACAGCACAGAAACCACGTGGATAGGCGATACAATTCAACTCTTACGGGGCTGGCAATCTCTTTCAATTCCCTTGAAACTGCAGACCTCCCCAGAGGTTGAATTCATTCAACCTGGCTCATACACAGTCTCGCTCCATACGGAGTCTGCAACGCCTTTAGCAACCTCAAGCCTTCTAATCGGAACGAAGGAAGATTAAGAAACTGAGAACCGCACTTCCGGTGAGATGAGACAAACCGGAATTGGATTCATCTTGTGCTGATTGGCCTTGTGCATGCGATGGTAAATCGCCATGACCTCTTGCTGCCTCGAACTCCATGGACCCGACGGATCACCCATGTGATCCATGGCCCATTCTAGCTCTGGATACGTTGCTCCAATTTGCATTTCGTCGGTGCGTTCATCCCCCCATAGGCCATCGGTTGGGGCAGCACTCTGGATGCTTTCTGGAACCATCAAGTGTTTTCCCAGTGCAAAAACCTCTGTCTTCATCAAGTCAGCAATGGGACTCAAGTCAACTCCACCGTCACCGTATTTCGTGTAGAAACCCACCCCAAAGTCTTCCACCTTATTGCCTGTTCCTACAACTAGCGCTTGATTCTGCGACGCCAACGCATACAATGCCGTCATGCGCAAACGCGCTCGCGCATTGGCCAATGCCAGTCCCTGAGCAACCTCATCATCGTGCGGCAACACCGAACGGAATGCCTCGTACGTCGCTGTCAAATCTGTGGACACCATACGCACCTCTGAATACTCGTCAACCAAATGAGCCATGTGCTCCCGAGCTCGACTAACTTGATCAGGATGCTGGTGAATCGGTAGCTCCACCACCCAAGTAGGCAATCCTGTTCGCGCGCACAATGCAGAGGTAACAGCGGAATCAATCCCGCCACTCACGCCAATGACCCATCCGGATTGACCGGATTTTGACGCGTAATCAGTGAGCCACTGAACGATGTGATCCGCAACGCGGCCTGCTTGAAATTGAGTCGTCTTCATTGCCTAAAACATCAATCCTACCAGTAACTCGAGTTGTCCTGACTTTCCGGACATTCCAACAGTTTGCGGCATCAAATCCATGGTCGCTTCATCCGTTTTGTAAAGCACTCCATCCGCTTCCGTGCCTTGCACCACACCCAAGTCTTCATATTGATTGCGGATACCGACATTGTATCGAATGCCCAACGCAAGTGCCGTCGTCCCGGTAAACCGCCTTTCCAATCCAAACCCGACAATCAACGCAGGACGAAAAAGCCGCGTTTGCTCTACCAAACTGATGTCAGTTGCTGATTCTGGCAGTACTGCGGCATTCAACGTAGGCTCCCAAAGCTGAGTAGAATCATTGAGAAGCGCCACTGTTGTCCGCCTTTCAGCTCCCTCTGCACGAACATTCAGACCCAATCCCAAACCAAATTGCCCCCAATACGTGGTATAGCCAATTTCTTTGGTCCGCATTTTAAAGGTCAACGGCAACTCTACATATTGGAGCCGCTGGGTCAGCTCAACTCGATCAATGGCAGAAAGCTGATTTGCCGGATCGGAGGCAAAGTATGCAATCACACCGCCAGTATGAAAGACATTGATACCCGTGCCGATGGCGTATGTTTCCGTGAATTTCGCATCAAAGATGAATCCGTAACCAAAGTGCATCGAGGAAGCCACCGACTCATGCGAAAAGTCCCGAGGAACAGCAAAACCCGTATTCGGAGAAAGGGTTAGACCTAAATGAAACCCTTGACCCAAAGACACGGTTGCCATGAGTACCATAGCGCCGAGACCAACTCCTTTATAAGTCGTCGATAGAAAAGTCAAAAAGCGATGGGACTGCTTCATCTTTGTGTTTGTCCAAAACTAACGCGGAAGATCCTGCGATATTTGAATTCAACATGTCAATTCTCACCATAGTTTGTTCAAGAAACAACCTCCAAGCGATCCTTGGGGTTGCACTTCTTGTATCCATGGGTTCGTGCACGCGTGATCCTTGGGCCGTCGAGACGGATCACGTTGAACTCGACACGCCTTGGAAGCCGTTGGATTTAATGGCGGTGCTTTCCACGTTGCCAGAAGACAGCACACAAGCCTCCGAGTTCTACGCGCAACAGACAGGCCAATTTGGCGCAATCTACGTGGAAGACATCTTGAGAATTGGTCCATCCAAAAGTCCAACCACCGCTTACGAATTGCGCAATTTCGCGAACCACCCGGAGGTACAACCCATCTCCCAGGCCATCGATTCTACCAGTGGCACCGCCACATCTAAAGCGGCCCATTCCGAAATACTTCAACAAGCCTTTAAGCGATTCCATGCGCACTTCCCGAACGATTCCATCCCTCAATTGGTCTGGATGAATAGCGGATTTAACCACGCCGTGTTCCCTACACCCCAGCATCTCGGCATCGGGCTAGAGTGGTTTATAGGTGCCGGCCATCCGCTTGTTCAAACATTGCCCGCACACATGTTCCCAGCCTACCAACGGGAACGCATGGAGCCCAATCGCATTGCCTCCACCGCGATGCGAGGCTGGCTTTTGGTGCACTTTAGTGACCCTTGGTATGCTCCAAAGACGTGTGCAGATGAGCTATTATTTTGGGGCAAGTCACTGTTTATTCTTGAGCAACTGATGCCCAACACCCCTCCACATCTTTTAATGGATTGGACGGAATCTGATTGGAGTTGGGCGATTGAAAACGAGCGGCAAGTTTGGGTTGAAATGCAGCCGCAAGGCGAGTTGTTTGAAACCAACCGACAAAAGTTCGGCCGATGGTTCAACGAAGGACCATTTACCCGTGCAGCTTCTATTCCCCAAGAAAGTCCCGATCGGCTCGGAGCCTGGATCGGCTGGAACGCTGTCCGCGACTACATGAAAGAGCACCCCGAAACATCTCTAAGTGATTTGATGCAGACCACCGATCCACTTCCTGTTTTAAAAGCCTACCGACCGGACCGTTGATGTCCGAACTTTGCACCCATACCTTTTCAATCATGGCCGAATCCAACATCCACATCACCGTCTCAACCGACGAAAACAAGGTACCCTACAAAATTATGTGGACCGGCGAAGACGGTCAAATCAATAATCGGGAAGCCAAAGCAATGGCATTATCTATGTGGGACGAGCAAGACGGGACCGCCATGC
>JAPKAW010000236.1 GCA_028825055.1 Flavobacteriales bacterium
TGCCTTCGGTCAGACATACCTCGATCCATGCGGTCGGTATACTCAAGCGTTGCCTTATCGGAGGATTCCTTTCAGGAAGCTCCAAACCTTCAAGAAGTCTAGCGGATGCGGGGCGTGTGGTGTAATCGCTCTTTCGAATTGAGATTTCCATAGGCCGTTCAAAAGCACGCAGTTCCGTTTCATTCGGCTCTCCTTCCACTTGCACCCAATACCGACGTTCATGCTCACCTTCTGGGTCCAGCATGTCCGATTTGAATCGATTGTCATTGGTCAATAACAACAAGCCCTCAGAATCGCGGTCCAATCTACCGATTGGGTATACATCTTTGGGAAGCCCCAGCTTTAACTTTAAAAGCCCAGGATGCCGAGCCTCGTCGGAGAATTGACTCAAGTACCCGTAGGGCTTGTTCAATGCGTAGTATTGATGTCTCATTATTCTTGCCATTCAGCAACGAAAACATTCGTGCTGCGGGTTCGCCCGTTGTTTCGATTTGAAGAGAATGCCAAATGACGACCATCGGGCGAAAACATCGGGAAAGAATCAAAAGCAGAATCAAAAGTGATTTGTTCCAAGCCTTCACCATCCAGTCCGATCATAAAAATATTAAAGGGAAAACCACCTGTGTGGTGATTACTCGAGAAAAGGACACGGTCCCCATCGGGATGAAAATACGGTGCCCAATTTGCTCCGCCCAAATGTGTCAATTGGCGTGCGTCACTGCCATCCACATTGGCAACGAATAATTCCATTTCAGTGGGCTCTACAAGTCCTTCTAGTAAGAGATCCTTGTAATGCAAGACATCTTCTGGTGTCTGTGGCCGGCTGGCCCTCCAAATAACTTGACTACCATCGGGAGAGAAAAAAGCACCGCCGTCATACCCCAGTGTCTCTGTGATTTGATGAACGTTTGTGCCATCGATGTCACATGTGTATAATTCAAGATCACCACTGCGCATGCTAGTGAATACCATTTTGTCTCCTTGTGGACTAAGGGTGGCTTCAGCATCGTAGCCTGGATGTGCTGTGAGCTGATCCAATAATACCCCATCCAAATTCGCCGTAAAAATGTCATATGCCGCGTAGATTGGCCAAACATACTCTCCATTCGGGCCTCGTGGAGGAACTTCTGGACAGAGTGAATCCTTCTGATGTGTGGACGCGAATACAACTGAAGAGTCACCGGGCATGAAATACGCACAAGTGGTCCTTCCAAGACCGCTTGAAATTTGCTTGGGCGGAATCGACGAAGGAGTGATGTCATCGTCCAGTTGCATGTAAAAGATTTGGTCACATCCCGTATTCCACGTAGGATTGTTTGCTTGGAACACAAGCATTTTGCTGTCAAACGACCAATAGGCCTCAGCATTGTCTCCACCAAAAGTCAATTGACGCGTGTTCCGGATGTGAATCTCGTCATCCAACGAAAGGGTGTCGGTTAAATGGTCTGGTTGCGATTCGTTGTCTGAAACAGTCGAAGGCACATTGCATCCCAAACCAATCAAAATGAATAATACCGAGAAGGGAAGGTATTTAGGGGTCATTGAACGAATTTTGCGCGAAAGTAATACGATATGAATACACCAACACATTTAGGTTTGGTTTACATCGCCTCATTGGTGTTGTTTCTTTCACTTTTCTGTGGCTGCGAACCATCTGAAGAGAATTCGCAAGTGATTCAGGACCGAATCATGAGGCATGTCAATGCTTTGGCATCTCCCAAAATGGAAGGAAGAGAAACGGGTACAAACGGAGAGAAAATGGCAGCGGCTTGGCTGGACTCTGCCTTTCGTTCACTTGATCTGATTGTCAAAGGGGATGTCGATGCAATTCAAACCTTTCAATACAAACCCCATCCTCCGATGCAAATGCATGGGGTGGGTGATACGGCCACTTTAGGTATGGCCTTGGTTCAGGAGATAGAAGGGCTGAACGTTCTTTATGCAACCGATGTTTCGCCTTCCTCAGAATGGGGCGTACTCGCTGCACATTATGATCACCTGGGATACGGTGCCGAAGGCTCGTTGTTTCGAGGTGACCCTAGCTTGCATTTTGGCGCTGACGACAATGCATCTGGGGTAGCTGCACTGTTGGAGATGGCCTTTCGGTTTACAAAGTACTCACCTGAGAACCCCATTTTATGGGCGGGTTTTTCAGGAGAAGAGAAGGGGCTTTGGGGTTCCAACCACTTTTGCAAGAACTCAACGGTTGGACTTGATTCAATCAAGTACATGATCAACCTGGATATGATAGGTCGAATGCGCGGAGATACGCTCGCTGTTTATGGTACAGGAACTTCTCCTGAATGGATGGCTTTATTAGAAACCTGCAACACGGATAGCCTGATACTCATACCGAGCGAAAGCGGAGTTGGTCCAAGTGACCATACATCATTCTATTTGGAGGACATACCGGTGCTTCATTTTTTCACTGGGCAGCACCCTGATTATCATAAACCATCAGACACTCCAGATAAAATCAACGCAGTTGGCATTCGAAAAGTGGTGGATTTCGTCGAAAGGATCATGCGTGATTTAGACCAAAAATCAGATTGGCCTTTTACAGCAACTATAGATCAAGACAAGAATAGCACTCCTTCATTCAAAGTGACGCTTGGTGTGATGCCTGACTATCTGTTTGACGGTCAAGGGATGAGGATTGATGGCGTGAGTGAAGGACGCCCCGCTTCAAATTCGAACATGCAACGCGGCGATATCGTACTGTCCATCGATACCATCAAAGTGACGGACATGATGACGTATATGAAGGCCTTGAGCATGTTCTCGGAAGGTCAAACTTCAACAGTTGTTGTTAGACGTGGAGACAAAAACGTTGCCGTTGACGTAACTTGGGACTGAGTTTAACCGTCTGACTTCATCGCTCCAGAATGCTGGAGAGGAAAGTCCGGACAACGCAGAGCACCGCACTTCTCGAAAGGAAGGCACAATGCAAATTGTGACAGATAGTGCTAAATAAATTTATACCGCCGATGGCTTTCGGGCACAGGTAAGGGTGAAAAGGTGAGGTAAGAGCTCACCAGCAGTAAAGTGATTTGCTGGCTTAGGTAAACCTTGCGGGTTGCAAGATCATGTACACTAGCGCTGAGAGCTGCTCGCTCGAGTTAGGGGGTAGATTGCGCAGATAAATGATGAAGCTTCATTTCGGTGAAGAACAGAATCCGGCTTACTTATGACGGTTTTATGGCGCAAGAGGGAATTATCTCTCTTGCGTTTTTTTTTGTTTTCTATTGTCCAAAATTATTTTCTTTCAAATTTTGGTTTAAGAGGTTTGTTTGATAGCTGAAGTAACGACAATGCCGTCGTTTTAAGTCAATAAAAAGCCCTGTTTACCTGGCGTCTAGAATAGACAGGTAAAGACTTGATTGACAAGTAGTAGACACTAAAAAAAGCATTGTACTGACAAATACGGGTCAGAAATCAAAGAAG
>JAPKAW010000237.1 GCA_028825055.1 Flavobacteriales bacterium
TGCATTTCGCAGAAGAACTCAGTGGGAGATACCGAGAAGACCGACCGGGTTTAGCGGCCATTGCTTGTAGCGACCCATCGCATCTCACATGCGTTGGAAACGATTACGGCTTTGACCAAGTGTTTGCGCGTTATGTGCAGGCACTTGGGAAAAAGGGAGACGCACTGCTTGCCATTTCAACCAGTGGAAATTCTGCCAATGTTCTCAATGCCGCCCGTGTAGCTCGAGAACTGGGCATGTCTGTGGTCGGATTGACAGGAAGGGGTGGCGGAGAGTTGGCCGCCTTGTGCGATGTACAAGTTTGCATCCCGTGGGATGGCTATGCCGATCGCGTGCAGGAATTGCACATCAAAGTGATCCACGCTTGGATTGACCAAATCGAGCGAGCTCAGTAATACGCGTTTCCATGTTGATTACGACTTGTGGTGCCGGATTCCGGGGCGCCATTGGACATCTTGTGTCCATTCAGTTGCACCACACGCGAGGAGCTCGCTTTCATGTTTCAGGATTGCATTGGAACCATGCGCGTCACATTTTGGCGCGCATTTATGCCGCCTTGGAAGTCTCTGGACTTCCAAGGCCCAGCGGGGCGTTGACATTGCACATTGGTCCCGCCCATGTCAAACCCGAATCCAATGAGTTGGACCTTCCAATTGCACTGTGCTTACTTGCCGTTTCGGGGGCGATTGACTCCAACAAATTGGCAACGCTATTCTCGATGGGAGAGCTGGCTTTGGACGGACGCCTCTTGGCTGATGAGTCCTACCCATCACGAGCCAATTTTACCTGTAACCCCGCAATTGCGGGCGCAGCGACGGAAATAAACCGGTGCCTTGTCCCCATAGGAGCTGAAACTTGGGCCAATCGTTTCTTTCCAAATAGATTGCCAACATTTCATGCTCACCATCTCAGTGAAGCCGTCGATTTTCTGCAGAACAACATCCCCCTGAATCGTGTTCCAGAACTCCAAGACACATGTACCTTTTCAGATCACTGGCCGACTCCTCTATATGATTCCATAACGGATCCCACAGGAAACAAAGAAGCCCTCGTCCTCGCCGCGGCCGGGGGACACCATGCGTTTATTCTGGGACCACCGGGGTCCGGTAAAACACTCATGGCCCGCAGCCTTGCAGAGCTGCTCCCCAATCTTACACTGAACGACCGCATGCACCTCAAGCGGATGTATGCCATGCGCAACGAAGTCTTTCATTCTGACGACCGCATCCCGTATCGTCAACCCCATGTGCAATCCACTCCTGCGTCCCTCACAGGATCTTGGTCTGCCCTGGGCGCCATCCCCGGAGAGTTGGCATTGTCCCATCGTGGGGTCTTTTGCTTGGACGAATACCCGGAGTTTGCTCGCAATGCCATTGAAGCTATGAGGAGTCCGCTCGAACACGATTACATCGATCTCAATCGGGCTCAAGGAAGTCATCGCTTTCCGTCCAAAACTCTAACGGTCGCGACCGCAAATCCATGCCCATGCGGCCATTTGACCAGTCGAAATCACCGATGTCGTTGTACTCCCGGCACAGTCAGAAAGTACCTAAGCCGTATGACGGGGCCCCTGATGGACCGCTTCTCAGTCCACATCGAAACTCAATTGGAACACGGCCATTCGGCACCTGTCAACTCGTCGGCGCTCACTGGAAAGGAAGCCCTCAAGGCGATTAAATGGGTTCGAGCCAGAAAAGCAGAGCTCGCAGCTTCTTCATCTTTAGGGTTGGATTGGGAAGGCGGAGTAAAACAGCAACTTCATGCGTGGGCCCAACAGCGTGGTTTGTCGCGTCGCGCATTCGAATCCATTCAAAAAGTTGCCGAAACGGCTTGCCTTATCGAGGCCTGGCAGCAACAAAGAACAACGGAATCGCTGAAAATATCAGAAAACCACATGGTGCTCGCCACTCGATTCCGCATCTTTGACCAAACAGAATGGCTAGACCGGGCGTTCAATCCGCAATGGCCGCAGTACCATACTACTGACTAACCCCCCCTTGATCATGCCCCAGCCTTTGATTCTCGATTGCCAAGGTCATTCCCCCACGTTCGACTCCTCCTGCTGGATCGCTCCAAACGCGACACTCGTGGGCAACATCGTGATGGGGCAATCCTGCTCCATTTGGTTTCAAGCCATTGTTCGCGGCGATGTTGCACGTATCTCCATCGGAAACCGGGTCAATATCCAAGACGGCGCTGTCATTCATGGGACCTTCCAAAAAAGCGAGACTACGATTGGTGATGGAGCCTCAATTGGTCACCGTGCTATTGTTCACGGAGCGAATATTGGAGAGAATGTGCTGGTCGGAATGGGAGCAGTCGTCATGGACGGTGCGGTCATCGGTTCAGGAGCAGTTATCGCCGCGGGGGCTGTGGTTTTAGAAGACACCATTGTACCCGAAGGAACCATGTGGGCCGGAGTTCCGGCGAAGAATCGTGGTTCTGTAAAAGCCGAACTCGCCACATCTTTGGAGGCCACAGCCAATCGCTATGTCACTTATGCCGGTTGGTTCCGATAACCTCTCTTGTCGATTAGAATTTCCAGAGGCTGCTTTCTTCCAAATGCACTTCTTCACCAAAGAATCGTTGCGCGCTTTGAGCAAAAGACACTGTTAAGTCAGACACCAAAAATTCACGTAACACTTTTGAAGAAGTTCCATTCATGGTGTTCGTCTGATTCAAATCTAGGCCGAGGGACAAAGCAACAGAGTCAGCGACCAATTCAGCACTGTTGATGATCTCAACAGACGCAGGGAGGATTGCTGCAATTTGATCTGCAATCAAAGGATAGTGTGTGCATCCTAAAATCAGGGCGCTCACATCATTAAATGTGCCTTGCCCCAAATAAACTTGAAGCAGCGCTTCCGATACCAAACCTGTATAAAAGCCTTCTTCAATTGCAGATGCCAACAACGGGGTTGCCAGGGCGATTACGTTACAGCCACTTTTTGAAAGCAGTCGCTGGTATCCGCCTGACTCAATTGTTGCGCGCGTGCCTACGACGCCCACGCTAGCACCGCTAAACCGCTGTGACACGTATTTAACCACAGGCTTAACCACATCAATTACAGCAATATCTTTCCCTACCGCATCTTGGATCGCACCCAAAGCATTGCTCGAGGCTGAATTGCATGCGACCACAATCGATTGGCACCCCTTTTCTTTTAAATGAATCGAAATGCGAGAAGCATAGTGACGAATTAACTCAGGGCTCTTGTCTCCATAAGGCAAGTGCGCTGTGTCCCCGAAATAAATCAATGGCACATTAGGCAGGCGATTTGCAATCGCACGAGCAACGGTCAATCCGCCGATGCCCGAATCAAAAATACCGATCGGCTGCATCGAACAGTTTCAATCACATGCCCAGCTTGGCCTTCACCAATGCCGACACATCATCGCCCCCGTTATACACTGTAGCTCC
>JAPKAW010000238.1 GCA_028825055.1 Flavobacteriales bacterium
GGAACGAACCAGAACGCCCTGAAAGCCAATCAAGGGGTTTGCCAATGCTTAACGTGTTTGTTTTTTGGGCCACGAAGAGCATGCATGCCAATCCCCAAGCGCTGGCCAATGCTACGCGAAAGAGGTGCCAAGCTGTGCCGCTATGTTCGGTAAAGATGCTCTCGCTCCAAGTCGCTATACCCCAGCAACCAGCGGCCGTAATGAGCAGGGCTGCGCTTCCGACCTTCAAGGAGCGAAGGGCGGAGGAAGCCGTCCATTGGGTGATGTTGATAACGAGTACAGCCATGGCTATGAATTGCATGACCGTAGCTACGGTCACTCCCCAGGCTACACCAATAATGCCGAGACCATTGTTCATTGCATACCAAGCCGTACCGGCAATCGCCATGAGAAATGCCAGCTTGATGAATGTTGCCGCCACCAGCGAATCCAGCGCCCTGACTACGGCATCACCCAATTTAATGAGTGACCTCATGGCCACACCAAGAAACAGAATTTGAACAACAGGGCCAGCCAATAGATACTGGTCTCCTAAAAATAAGACGGCGATATCGGTGGCGAACCACACCAGCACGGCACTCATCGGGAAAATGAGCCAGGCAATGATGGCTGCGGCGCGCTGAACAACGTGTCGTAGCGCCACCAAATCTTCTTGGAGTGAAGAAAGGCCGCTGAACAACACGCTGTCGCCTAGTTTGCCCAAAATGGTAATCGGTAATCCTAAGAGATATGCAGAACGATCGTAAAGGCCGGTTTCAGTCCAACCGGATGTGTCTGTGCCCGTATGTGATAGATGTCCTACCATCAACGTGTCCACTTTGCTGGCTGCGTAATTACTCACATTGAATAAGGTTGACCGGCCGCCGTAGCCGAGCATTTCCTTCAATGTAGCGGCATCAAACGTGAAGTTGACGCGGACAGGGTGCTGCCACCAATAGAGTATGGTAAGTAGCGCATTTTGTGCGAGTAATGCTGCCACGTACGACCATATTCCATACCCTGCGTAAGCTAATCCCAATCCCAAACAGAGATTGCCCAAAACCATGGCGATTAACGAGGCAATGAATAACTTTTTGAATCCCATCGAGCGAATCAATAGGCTTCTCGGTACGATTGCAATTCCAGATAAAATGAAGCTCACGGCGATCCATCGCAGCACATCAATTAATAGTTCATCCTCGAAAAAAGCTCCGATCGCAGGAGCCGAAAAATACATAGCTACGAAGAACACGATGCCTAAAATCAACGAAAAAGAAAAGGCAGATCGGATGTGGCGGTCCTCCAAATCTAAACGTTGAATCAGGGCCGGACCGATTCCTACTTGAGCGAATATTTCCACAAAACCCACAACTACCAGTGCTATGGCCATCACACCAAAGTCAGCCGGAGCAAGAATGCGGGCAAGAATGGAAATGAAGGTCAATTGCAACACCACTTGAGCGACCACATTGACGGATTGCCAGCGGATCGACGCAGCGAATGGTGGTGTCACCCTTTGATTCATCAGCGGGCGATGCTCACAGAACGTTTTTCGCGAATCACGGTGATTTTCACTTGACCAGGGTAGGTCATTTCATTCATGATACGCTGAGAAAGGTCAATGGACAACTGGTCAGCGGCCTCATCAGAAACTTGGTCGCTTTCTACCATAACACGCAACTCACGTCCTGCCTGTATCGCAAAGGACTTGGTGACGCCAGGATACTCCAGTGCGAGATTCTCTAAGTTCCGCAAACGTTGGACGTAGGCTTCGACCATTTCACGTCGTGCACCAGGTCGCGCTCCCGAAATGGCATCGCAAACTTGAATGATTGGCGACAGCAGCGTAGTCATCTCAATTTCATCGTGGTGAGCACCAATTGCATTGCAGATATCTGGCTTTTCTCCGAATCGTTCGGCTAGCTTCATACCCAACAGTGCGTGAGGTAATTCACTTTCTTCATCGCTCACCTTGCCAATGTCATGGAGTAACCCCGCGCGTTTTGCAGACTTAGGATCTAGACCCAATTCTGCGGCCATCGTAGAGCACAAGTTGGCCACTTCTCTGCTGTGTTGCAGCAGGTTTTGTCCGTAGGAAGAGCGGTATTTCATTCGGCCGACCATGCGGATCAATTCGTTCTTGATGTTATGGATGCCCAGATCGATGCAGGTGCGTTTGCCGAGTTCGAGAATTTCTTCTTCGATTTTCTTGATGACTTTGGCTACGACTTCCTCAATCCGTGCAGGGTGAATACGGCCATCTGTAACAAGCTGGTGCAATGATAGGCGGGCAATTTCACGACGTACAGGATCAAAACAACTCAAGATGATGGCCTCAGGAGTATCGTCTACGATAAACTCAACGCCCGTAGCAGCTTCCAAGGCACGGATGTTTCGTCCTTCTCGGCCAATGATGCGGCCTTTGATGTCATCGTTGGCAATGTTGAAGACGGAGACGGAGTTTTCAACACTGTGTTCCGTTGCGACCCGTTGGATGGTTTGAATGACAATCTTCTTGGCGTCTTGATTGGCCTTGGCCTTCGCTTCTTCTAAAATATCTTGGACTTGGGATGAGGCCAACACTTTTGCTTCTTGCAATATTTGCTCTTGCAATGCATTCTTGGCATCATCAGCTGACATGTTGCTGATTTTCTCGAGCAATTCGACTGACTTCTGTCGATTCTTGTCTAGGTCCTTGCCTTTGTTTTCAAGCGCTTCTAAACGCTGATCGAGCTTCTCCCTTTCTTTGTTGAGGTCACGTTCCTGTTTCTTTACCCGATCCTGATTCTTTTCTAAATTAATCAGTTCGTTTCGCACCTTGTCTTCCCGTGATTGGGTTTTTGCTGCGCGTTCTTTCAGTTCAGCATTGTGCTTCTCTTTCAGTTGGATAAACTTCTCCTTGGCTTGAAGAATTTTTTTATCCTTAATGTTTTCGCCTTTTTGTTCTGCTTTCGCAATCACATTACTGGCTTGTGTTTTTAAAATTCGGGTGAACAAGGCGTAGCCGAGTGCTGCTCCGAGAGCAGCGCCTGCTAATGCGCCAATAATCATTGATGTGGGTTCCATGGATTTCAGTTCAGAAATCAGGCTTCCAAGACACGTGTCAATCGCTCTTGCAGATGTTGAATCCGCTGTATTTGATGGTCATTGAGTTCCTCATTGCCTTGAATTGGCATGGGGTTTTCTGCTTTGTTTTTTGAGGCAAGCTGCAGCGCAGTCATTGCCAATAAATCAATGTTGTCTTCTACTTCAAATTGCTTTCGGAATTTCTCCACTTGTTCGTTCACAATTGCTGCTGCAGCATGAACCAGTGTCTTTTCAGACAAAGGAATACTCAGAGGGTAATTGCGACCGGCTATGTCAATGTGGATCGTTTCCATGCTTAGGATTCAAGAAGGGCAATGCAGGAATCAACTTCATTCAAAAGCTCTTGAATGACCTT
>JAPKAW010000239.1 GCA_028825055.1 Flavobacteriales bacterium
AGGAGCCCAAGTGACGGTTGCAAATGGACGGCACGAAGGCGTCGAACACGTTGGCGATAAGGATAAACTCAAGGACATCAAAATGGTCAGCAGCTTCGACCGATCACTCATCAGCGTCTCTAAACTCACTCAACTCGTGGGTCTTATAGCTTTTGATGCGCAGCATGTCTACGCAGTATCGTTTGTGGGGGCGAGAATGGGAAAATCAATAATAGGAGATCTTAACCAAGACCAACTCTACAACTTCGACCTGCAAAAGCTAAACAAACATTGCGAAGATTTTAAGGAATTACTTCCCGAGAATGGAGGCATGGACAATTGGGACTTCACACCAACAGGACTTCTAGTTAACTGCGTCATTGACAATCCAGACAACGGCAAAACCCTCAGCGTAATCGCGCACGAAGGCACCATTGCAGTAGCAAGCGCTGTCAGTGACCAAGAAGCAGCCAAGGTTCTTCAGCTATTCCATCAACAATGGGGTCATCCGACCACAAAACAGATTAAGAAGCTACACGACCAAGGCGTCAATCTCGGAGCTGACTTATCTACTCAACAGATAATTGGTACACAATTCTACTGCGAGCACTGCATGAAGTCCAAGTACACCAAGAAACCGTATCACAAGAAATCGCACCACAAGGCAAGACCAAACGTCAAATGCGGTCAATATTTGGTGGCTGACATCGTCACAAGAACAATTCCATCGATTTCATATATCGACGGCACGGGCAAAAGACGCGGACATTACAGGCATGCTCTGTACGTCATGTGCGAAACTTCTGGACGAATATTCATTGCCTTTCTTCAAAAGAAAAGTGACTTACGCCCACAATTACAACGCCTAATTGCTCACATCGAAATTGAAATGGTCAAGAGTTGCGACTATGACGGGAACCCTCCCAAGGTTCTCCGCATCACTAGTGACCGTGAAAGCACTATCACTTCCACCGAGACCACTGTTGACTACTTGGAAGCAAGGATTGAACAACGCCTAACAGCAACACATGGGACAAACCAAACTCCAAGGCTGGACTCAGCCATCAGGCAAACACTAACCCACATGTGTAACAATTTGCAAACCTGTGGTCTAGGACTTGAATTTTGGGAATTTGCTTTCAAACATGCAGGACATCTACAAAACCACACACCCAACTCCGGAAACATTCTGGGCAGATCACCACAACACCGGTGGACTGGAACTCCTCCCGACATGAGTAACATCACCTGGAAGGTCTTTGGATGCGACTGCCATGTTCACCTCAGAATCCCTCAAAGAGAACACGGGGACAAAGCTAGCCCAAGGTGCGCCGGCGGTGATGGAAGCCTTCGTTATCTCGGCCCGGACATTGGCCTTGGCACCAACAGCATGGGCGACATCATCTTCGACATGAAGACCAAGAGGGTAAGCATCGAACGCGACGTAAAGTTTGAACAACACATGGACATCGTTCGTAAACTTGGCACACCTGGGCACACTCGCTCAGATCTTAACCTGAGCCCACACCTGGACGACCAAGTCAACGATCCACACGAGACAAAATCACCTGAACCTGATGCCGATCCAGAACCGATAGTTGAAGCATTGCCGCCAGACAAACCACCTCAAGCCGACACTTGGACTCGAAAGTACACCACCACCAAAGCACATGTCACTCTCAGACAGATTGCAAAATTGTTCAACTTGGAGTTACCCCAACTTCAGACTCGCAATCGTATAAATGACGTGATCATTCCGGCACATCACTGGCTAACTAAAGGGACTGAACTCTGGCTACCAGGACTTGAACCAGACGAAAATGGTGACGTTCCCATACAACTAACACACGATGAAGATGACAAAGGCACAGATCTAGTAGGACGAACGTTCAAACACAGAGTAGGCCCATATGGCATGCACACTGGATTAGTACTGGAAGGCCCCATCCAAAATGGTAAACACGCCCGAAAATACAAAGTTCTTTATTATGACATGGATGTGAAAATTCCTAAATCCAACACATTCATAAAAAGCCTACTTCCTCTTGGCCGAGGAAACATTGACATGCAAGATGCAGTTGATTGGTGGGAGAAAGAACGTGGACGCCTCGAAGATCAGAAATACTCAGCAGAAACAAACTACAAGCTCCACGCAAACCATGTCCGAGAACAGCGTGAAAAAGGAACCCAAATAGATCTTGGAAAACCACTGGACGTAACTAATGACACTGATGGAAATCTCCCGTACTGGCTGGAGGCCAACCGCGCTTTCACAAAAGCCAAACATCACTTCAATAAAATCCATGGCATGGCTTTCTCCGTCGTTCGCAGATATGGTCGCAAAGGTTTCACCAAACAACGCCTTGAATCACACAGGCCCATTGCAGAAAAGGCCTATAACATTGGTATGGGAATATTCAATGACCATTTACAATCCAAATATGGAGACAAAGCTTTTCTAGTCAAGGAACTCGCACACCTTAGATGCGCATCAGTCCCTGTACCCAAACGCTTCAAAGATGCAATAAACAGTGACTTCGCCGAATATTGGCGCGCCGCCATTCAACAAGAGATTGACAATCTTAAAAACCATGGCACATTCAAATGGGTACCTCCGCCAAAGAACGAGAGAGTAAACCTCGACAGTTCTTGGGTATTCAAGGCAAAGTCCAACAACGAAGGCCAAATATCCCGCTTCAAGGCTCGCCTCGTGGCCCGAGGCTTTAGACAGCGATACGGACATGACTACGCTCAGACCATGGCCCCAGTGGGCAAAATCACCACTTTCCGGTGGTTAATCGCCGAAATGGCCAACCGTGGAATGACGCTCGATGTCATCGATGTGCAAGGCGCCTATCTTGAAGCACCATTGGATAAGCCACAACTCATGAGGACTCCGGAAGGAGTTACCCCACCTAAACCAGGCTGGGTCATGAAGTTGCTCAAGGGACTTTACGGCCTCAAGCAAGCCGGCCGTGGATGGCACAAACAGTTCAAAGGAGACCTCAATGGATGGGGTTTCACAAACGGAAACGCGGATCCATGCTTATTCACCAAAGTATGCCCCGAGACAGGTCTCATGATCCGAATCTTGATCTTCGTTGACGATTGCGCCATTTTCACTGACAAGAAGGCTCCACACCTCAAGGATGATTTCATCACCAAGATCAACGAGAAGTACAATTGCAGCCCTAGCGATGACAAGAATGTCTTCCTGGGCATGGCTGTTACCAAGGTTGGAGACAACACCTTCCATCTTGGCCAGCAACGTTACATTGAGGACGTCCTCCTCGATCAGGGTATGACCGATGTTAGAAATTTCTACACCCGCACCTGATGGCTTCGTCTCTAAACTGGATTGTCCAGACATCGAACCAGGCAAAAATAAACT
>JAPKAW010000240.1 GCA_028825055.1 Flavobacteriales bacterium
CCCGAAATGAGAATCGATTCGTCATGTTGGAACATGCCATCCAACGCATCCGATTGAAAACCTTGTACGCTGAGAGTGGTAGTCAGGTCCTCGTCCAAATTCGAGTAGGGGATATCCACGGCCTCATCCGATGCGCTCACGAATTCAATCCGTTCTTCATCATACTGCTGCATGTCTTGGAAGTACTGCCAGCAATGTCCTCCTTCTGGGATGTGCATGTGAAATCCTTCAATGCGCACCATGGGGTCAGTGGGACCAGCAATGGGCATGCGTCTGAGGGGAGCAATGCGATAATGTCGTGCAAACACTTTTTTGGGCGGTGTAAACAAACCGATCGCATTTAAAAAACCGGTAAAAAAGCCAACGCCAGTCACTACGTTTCGGTTCTCTTGTGAAATACCAGCTGCAGCGGTTGCGGCACCTCCAATGGTCAAGGATAAATCCAATAATTTCCAAGGGTTGGCAAAGTCCGGGAAGAGCGGCGTGACCATGGGGTAGTACCCGTCTTTTTCAGAACGGATCAGATGAACCGCTTCGCTATTGTCTAACTTGATGACGACGGAGTCTGTGCCTTCGGGTTGGTAGTGGAACCCGTCCTCCCAAGTCCAGGTATCTGTGCTGATGAGGACATTGTCTCCCTGGTCAACGACAAAACGAGTCTTTGTGTTGAAATTCAAAGCTGAACACCCGGATAGTCCAAAAAACAGCACGAACAAACCTCCGCAAACAACCCATGTAGCGGCACGTTGCAATCCAAAAATAGGTCTGCTCAGCATAGAGAACAAAGTAAGCATGGATTCAAAAACGCTTGAATGAAGCAGTGCAGGGTTATCAGCTTCGATTGTGGATTTCTTCCTTGCATTTACTCTCCGAAATGAAGCATTGCCTGAGCGCTGTTTTCTAAATTTAAGGCATGTCCCAAATTCCCCAGGATAGCGAATCGAAACGAAGTCAATTGGACTTTTTGCGGGGGGAACTGCACGCGCACAATCATCGGTATTATGTTTTGGCGTCCCCAAGTATTAGTGATCGGGAATTCGACCAAATGCTGGAAGCGTTGATTGCCCTTGAGGCTGAGCATCCTGAATGGGCTGATCCCAACTCTCCGTCGCAACGTGTAGGAGGAGACCTCGCGGATGGTTTTGAAAAAGTTCCTCATCGTGAGCCCATGCTGTCGCTGTCCAATAGCTACAATGAACAAGACATTGCGGAATGGGCCGAACGCGTTGATCGCTTGCTGGAAGGGGATTCGGTGGAATGGGTGATGGAGTTGAAGTACGACGGCGTGGCAATCAGTCTGACCTATGAAAAGGGGAAGTTGGTCCAAGCGTTGACCCGAGGCGACGGCGATGTTGGAGAGGACATAACGGCAAATGTTCGGACCATACGAACGTTGCCGTTGGTCCTCCAGGGAGAGGTGCCAGATGTATTCGAGATCAGAGGAGAAATTTTCTTTCCGTGGCCAGCATTTGAGGCTTTGAATCGGAGCCAGTTGGCCAAAGGCAAGGAGCTTTTTGCCAATCCGAGAAACACAGCGGCCGGCACCTTGAAAAGCCAAGACAGCAGGGTAGCGGCCCAACGTGGTTTGGATTGCCTGCTTTATAGCGCCATGCAGCAAGAAGCTGTCCACACACATCTGGAGTCAGTTCAATGGGCAGGAGCCTTGGGTTTTCCGATACCAAAGTCGGCTGAACGTATGCTGGAGACAACCCGAGACATTCAAGGGATTCTGGACTTCATCGCCCATTGGAATGTGGCCCGAAAGGAATTGCCATTTGCGACTGATGGTGTCGTCATTAAAGTGAACGATTTTGCACAACAGCGTGAATTGGGCACTACAGCCAAGTCGCCTCGTTGGGCCATTGCCTACAAATTTGAATCGGAACAGGTCACCACCCTTCTCGAGGACATTGCATACCAAGTGGGGAGAACAGGGGCAATCACACCTGTGGCTGTTTTGGAGCCTGTGCTGGTTGCAGGCACTACCGTCAGTCGGGCCTCGTTGCACAATGCAGACCAGATAGCCTTGCTCGACGTGCGCATTGGAGATGTTGTGCAAGTTGAGAAAGGCGGGGAAATCATACCAAAAGTTGTTGGAGTGGATTTGGGGCTACGTCCGGCAGATAGCGCCCCGGTAGACTACATTACAAACTGTCCTGAGTGTGCATCTCTGCTGATCCGTAAGGAAGGAGAGGCCAAACATTACTGCACCAATACGCTGGACTGCCCGCCTCAGATTCGAGGAAGAATCGAGCATTTTGTAAGCCGAAAAGCGATGAATATCGACGGGCTCGGACCGGAAATAATTGATTTGCTGGTAAGACGAGGAGGGGTGTCGACTGTCGCTGATTTAATTGATTTGCGGATTCGAGCTGATGAAAAATGGCGGCTGAATACGGTCTTGTACAAGTCGACAGACACGTCGCCAAAAGGATCAGATCTGCGGGTTCATCATTTGCATGCTTTGGCCAATTGGTTTCATCGCACGGCAGGGGGACAACGAGCGAGCAATCCCGATCAACTTCACATTGCAAAAGGTGCAGTCGAGTCATTCTGTTCGACACAAGAGGAGGGTAAATGGGAAGCTGGGTTTGACGTGAAAATCCCCAATGTGTTGGTTTTTTCATGGCCGCAAGAAGGGTTAGATTGGCGTGTTTGTTTGGAGGTGGCTTTGTTTTCACATCCACATCAATTGGCGATTTTGGAACGCGCAAAACACCTGTCTTTTCCAGATGAATTGCTGGAAGGACCGGAGGCGTTAGTGTGGGAAGTTGATGGGTGGGGCATGCAAGAGATTGATTGGTATGCGTTTAAAAGCTTTCTACACCGCTTGACTTCAAGAACGCGCCAACGTTTGGGAAGTGTTGAACTGAGCAATTTGGTGCGTGCATTGGAAGGAGCGTCGAGCCGCTCTTTCAATCAACTTCTTTATGCGCTCGGTATTCGCCATGTAGGGGTGGAAACGGCTGAGATGCTCGCAAGACATTTTCACAATGTAACCGCACTTGGGCAAGCAGATGAGGTTGCAATTGCTGCAATTCATGGTGTTGGACCTGAGATAGCTCGGAGTGTCTGCGCCTCATTCGGAGATCCGCATTTCTTAGAAGTACTGCGCCGATTGCAAGAGTTGGGCTTACACTTTGAGCTGTCCGATGAGGAAACAACAGTGCGAGGAACCGCTCTGGCGGGTCAAACGTTCGTCATTACAGGGACGCATCCCGTGTCGCGCGAATCACTGGGTGACACCATCCGGAATGAAGGCGGAAAAGTGGTAGGTTCAGTTAGTAAAAAGACCCACTACCTTGTGGCAGGAGAAAAGGCGGGGTCTAAACTTTCAAAAG
>JAPKAW010000021.1 GCA_028825055.1 Flavobacteriales bacterium
AATAAAAAAAGGGGCGTGAGCCCCTTTTTCTTTTTCGTTCTAGGTTAGAATTACTTCTGAATCTGCACACGGACCACTCCAGAGATATTGTCAGTTGCGATCTGCAACGTGTACATTCCGATCGGTAAGCCCAAGTCGTATTGTTGTCCACGCTGAACATTTGGATAGAAACCGACAGCTTTTCCTGTGACATCGAAAGCAGTGACATCAGCATGAGTTGCCGCGTCAGACCATGTGATGGTTACGCCACCTGCTGTTGGATTTGGAAATGCTTCAAATTCAGACTGAACAAGTTCACCCACATTGATGGGGTTGTTGCTTTGTTCAGCAGTCAAACAAAAAGTACCCTCGGCTGACCAATCGTATAAACCGTTGTTCCAGTGGAATCCATCGAGTCGGACGAAATACTCGACTCCTTCTTCCGTGTCAATTCCAACGACTGGCCAATACTGGGTGTTTTCTTCGTCGAAGTCTTCACCGCATGCGACAGGCACCAATTCGTTGCAGTCGCCACGGTAAACAGCCATTTGACCGTCATAAGCAAAGTAATAAACGAACGTTGCTCCATTGGAAGAACATTGGTTCATGCTCAAGTAGTAGGAATTGCCATCTCCGATGAACGAAAACCACACCGAACCATCATCTAGATCGTCATTCCAACATTCTGTACCCAACATGTCGGCTTCGTAATCCACACCAAGACCGGTTACGGATTCTGAATCATCGAATGGTCCGATAACACCGTCCTCAAAGACGGCGTCAATTGCTCGGGCATTGTCACATACTCCGCGTTCGATCATCGGTTCGGTATTCATCGCGCGAAGGGAAAAAGACCCTTCAGAAACGCCCTGGTAGTCGTCTCCTTCATAGTGATTGAAACCATCGACCATGACCCAATAGCTCACTCCAGCTTCAGCTGTAAAGCTTACTGTTGAATACCACCATCCATTTGCTGAAGACCAAAACGGCATCATGTCTTCATTGCCCTTCACCAGGGTCAAATCATCGCATGTTCCAGAATACAAAGCCATCTGGGTATCATTCGCGTACATGGCAGAACCCAAGCCTTTGAACGTCATCAATTGGTAGGTTTCACCGTTTCCAGTGAAGCTAAACCAAACTGACTGGTCGATTGTTGGGGCTGTTTCACCTGAAGCGACGTCAAACCAGATATCGGTCAGATCTGCGGCGAGTTCTGATTCACCTGTCGCTCCTTCATTTGAAAAGGGACCATCTTCAAGTTGCACACCCACTTCAGTACTGAAGATGCTTGAAATATCAATGGCATCCATACAAAGGTCATTTCCTAGCTGTGCAAAACCGGCTGTCGCTAAAAGGAGCATCCCTATAACGCTCGATGTTTGTAGAAATCGAATCATGAAAAAGATTTTAAGAATTAACACGAAAGTAGCACGCTTCGAAGCAAGAATCAAATGTGATTTCGGTCACAAAATTGTAAGCTTTTCAAGCCATACGGGAGGATAAAAAAGCGGCAAGCAACCCACTGATATACTCCTTGGTTATTAGATTGTACATTGAACGCTATTGTGATCAACTGATGTCTATCCAAATCCTTCTTCGTGGGGTGTTTTTCACGCTGACCATAGCGTTTGTGTGCGGTGCTTTGGGACAGGTGGAAACGACCGTCCCAACAGAACCTCGGACGATTCAAACGCCACCACCGGCTTCGGGAGTATGGTTTGTTCCCAATGAAGGCCAGTGGAACTCTGAAGTCAATGCAACAGCAAGGGTTCATGGAGGAGATCTTTGGTTGACCGACCATGGTTGGAAAATAGCCATGCTAGGTCCGGGATATGATGCGATTGGTCGGCACGAGACACCGATGGGACCGCTCACTCAATTCGTTTTGGATGCGCAGTGGGTAGGAGCCAATGCATCAGAGGGCACTCCGGAGTTTCAAAATCCAGCACGGCATCATGTATCTTTCTTTAAAGGTGACAATCCCAGCCATTGGGCGGCAGATGTTCAACCCGCGGGGAGGTTCAAGCAGCATGAAGTGTGGTCCGGAGTGACTTTGTTAATGAACGGACAATTGGGCAGAACAGATCGGGTCAAATACGACTGGGTGGTCGCCCCAGGAGCAGACCCCGATCAAATTGCCACACGCTATGAAGGCATGAAAACGCTGTTGCTAGAGGATGGGTCATTGAGACACCTCGTTGGTCCTTCCGTAGGGGAGGGATCGGAAAAAACAGGTGTTTGGGGCCAGTTGGTCGAGCAGGCTCCATTTGCCTATCAAATGAACGGTTCAATCTTGGAAGAAGTTAGTTGTTCATATCGGCTCGAGTCGATTGAAGACGGGGCCACACAAATCGGCTTTGACATCGGGCCTTATGATGTCTCTCGACCGCTCATCATCGATCCGGAAATTGAGTTTGCTTCCTTCGTCGGGTCTTCCGCAGACAGTTGGGGATTCACGGCAGCATACGATAACGAGGGGAGACTCATTGGAGGCTCAGGAGTTCGTGCGGCGGGTTATCCAACCACTGCCGGAGCGTTGGATGCTACATTCAACGGCGGTGATTTTGATTTCGGTATTAGCGTATTCTCGTCGGATGGTACGACCCTAGAATACAGCACATACCTCGGCGGAACACAAAGGGAATACCCCCACAGTATCGTGACCAACGATGCTGGGGACATTTACGTGATGGGCACTTCGGGCTCTTCAGATTTTCCAACGACAGCCGATGCGTTCCAATTGGACTTCAATGGAGGCCCTTTTATCGATTTGGGAACAAATAGCTTTTATGGGTCATTTGACGCCGGATGTGACATCGTTATTTCCAAAATCAACGGAACAACGGGCGCTCTCGACGCGTCGACATTTATTGGAGGAACGGGCAACGATGGGCTCAACCTCGGAGCCAAATTGAATTACAACTATGGCGATGTCTGTCGAGGAGAAATCAACGTGGATGGCACAGGCGATGTTTGGGTGGCTTCGAGCACCCGTAGTGCAGACTTTCCTATGGTTCAGGCCTTTGACCCGGCGCTCAACGGTACGTGCGATGCCGTTGTTTTTCGAATGAACGACGACCTATCGGAACTGGAGTTTTCGAGCTATTTCGGTGGCAACGACGATGACGCGGCGTTCGGCATTCAGTTTGCTGCCAATACGGACGGGCTCGCTTACTTCACGGGCGGAACGAAAAGCAACGACCTGCCTGCAACGCCGGGAGCTTATCAAGCAGACCTAGCTGGTGACGTGGATGGGTACATCGCATCGGTTGATTACTCCGGCCCATTTCCAGCTCTTTCTGCAGTATCGTATTTTGGAACGGATGATTATGATCAAGCCTATTTTGTGCAGCTGGACACGGAAGATCGGCCACACATTTGTGGGCAAACAACGGGTTCGAGCATGGCCCTGGTCGGAGATGTTTACAGCGACAATCCCAATGGCAGCACCTTCGTTGCCCGTTTAACGGAAAACTTGGAAACAGCAGACTGGATTACCCGAATCGGATTGCCTATGTCGGGCGTCGACATCAGCCCAACAGCTTTCTTGGTATCGGATTGTGACGAGATGTATTTGAGCGGTTGGGGCGGCGATACGCAAGGCAATAGCGCTTTTGCTTTCGGCTCTACCACCAGTGGAATGCCAGTGACCGCGGACGCATACCAGATGTCCACGGACGGTAGTGATTTTTGGCTGGGCGTCTTGTCTCCCAATGCTTTGGAACTCACGTACGGTTCATTTTTCGGAGGGATCTTTTCCAATGAACATGTCGATGGCGGCACCTCTCGGTTTGATAAGAACGGCACCGTCTACCAGGCGGTCTGCGCAGGCTGCGGGGGCTGGGATGATTTTCCGACAACGGCTGATGCATGGGAGAATATGAATGGATCATCCAATTGCAACCTCGGTG
The DNA here is from genome assembly GCA_028825055.1 of Flavobacteriales bacterium. Lineage (GTDB taxonomy): Bacteria > Bacteroidota > Bacteroidia > Flavobacteriales_D > Sanyastnellaceae > UA16. The sequence continues at coordinate 3,894 of JAPKAW010000021.1, forward strand.
TCTTCAAATTCAATTTGGGCTCCTTGAATGCTGATATCGAGATTGACGCACCGGATATTATTTGTGCGGGTGAGCCGATTCAGTTCGTCAACACGAGCATAGGAGGGACAAGCTTCGAGTGGTTTTTTGGGGATTTGAGCAGCAGTGATGAGGAGAACCCGGAATACATTTATGCCACGCCTGGCGAATGGGAGGTGATGTTGATAGCGTCGGACGTGAGCGGCTCTGGAGGCTGTTTGGAACCCGACACGGCGTTTGCCACGTTGTTCATTGAAGAAACACCCAACCCCTTGATCGATGAGGTTCCGGTACTGTGTCCAGGGGAGGAAGTGACCTTGCAGGCGTATGGAACCGATGCACTGATTTGGCAGGCGGATCCCACATTGAGTGACCCGACGGTTTCCAATCCCTTGGCTTCGCCGGTCGAAACAACAACGTATACGGTTGAAGATTCGAATGACTGTGGAACGGAAACGGCCTCTGTTACGGTTGAAGTGGAGGTGATATTCACTGAAGTCACCAATGACCAATCCATTTGCTTAGGCGATGTGATTGACCTGGAAGTAACAGGAGGAGAAAGCGCGACGTGGAGCCCAATAGGAGGCTTAGGGTCGCCTTCGGACCTCGTGACTACAGCAAGTCCAACGGCGACAACAACCTTTACCGCGACGGTTGTTTCGCCAGCGGGCTGCACTTCAGAAGAGTCCGTTACCATTTATGTGGTGAGCTCATTTCCGGGTGGGCAGGTGTACCCAACGGTGAGTCTTTGCGCGGGCCAAGGAGTATTCTTATCCGCAGCAGAGGGAGATTCATACCTCTGGTCACCGGCCGACTTGGTGAGCAACCCCCTGGTTCAAAATCCGTACGTGACGCCAACGGAAAACACAACATTCACGGTGAGCATAGCCAATATCTGTGGCGTTGGCGTAGACTCTGTTTCGGTGGAATTGGTAACACCGACGGCTTCGGGGACTGGAGGGGGCTGGATGTGTCGAGGGGAAACGATGATTTTGAGCTGTTCGGAGGGAGTGAATTATACGTGGTCACCTGCGGCGCTAGCAGCGACCCCCTATTCCCAGACGACCGAAGTATTCCCCCTTGAAACAACCACATTTACAGTCTACGTAACCGACGGGTTTGGCTGTCAGGGAAGCACAGAAATGGAGGTCAATGTGTGGCAACCGCCCTATGTCAATGCCGGGCCAGACCGGGAAGTCGATTGGCTGGATCGTGTTCGATTATTCGGTTCAGCCGATGCGGATTCCATGTGGTGGTCACCCACTGATTGGTTAAGCTGCAGCGATTGCCCTACGCCAGAGGTTGAAGTTCAGGCCCCCGGTTGGTTTACCCTTCAAGCGATTTCTCCTGAAGGATGTGCCGCTTCGGATAGTGTGTTCATCGATGTCTTTTATCCGGTCTACGTGCCGAATGCTTTTTCACCGAATAATGATGGGGTCAACGATGCTTTTATCATCGAGGGTTTAGATCCCCGAGGGTACCGATTGGAGATTTTCAACCGCTGGGGAGATGTGCTTTTCTACAGTGAAAATCCGGAGGAGCCATGGATCGGTCAGAACCAGTTGGCTGGGGCGGAATACTTTGTTCCTGATGGAGTTTACATCTGGAAATTACGCTACGAAATGCGCGATGGCCCGCGTCTCTTAGACGGCACGGTAACGTTGATTCGATGAACAGGCACTTAGGAAGTTGCAACAATCACGGGTTGTGGTTACTTTCGAGCTTGTATACCCGTTCACAATGAATCACATCGACACCCATCTTCACCGTCTTTTTCTGGATCACGATTGTGTTGTCGTGCCAGGATTGGGAGGGTTTGTTTGCAATCGTGTTCCGGCACGGTACGATGCGACACGAGAAGAGTTGGTTCCCCCAGCGCGGAATGTGATATTCAATGAACGTTTGATTCATCACGATGGTGTTTTGGCTCAATCGGTGGTGATGAACGAAGGCTTGGTTTATGCTGAAGCCATGCAGTCGATTGAGCAGGAGGCAAGTGAATTGAAACGACGGGTTCAGTCGGGAGAAACCGTTACCATTGAACACGTGGGGCGGTTATATCGAGGGCAGGATGGTGGAATGCTGTTCATGCCAGAAGAAGTTTTGGAGCGCATGCTACGGTCTTTTGGTTTGCAGCGCATCCCGTTGCGACCTTTGGTAAAGCCCGTGATAGAAAAGAAAGAAACAGAACGTATTTTGGAGATGCCCCTCGCTTCACGAGAATCGATGGATCGTCCTTGGGCTCGGATTGCCGCCGCAATGGCCGTTCCGATTTTGGGTGGCGCAGGCATGTTTATTGCGGACCAATGGGAAACAGAAGCGTCGCTTATGAGTGCGATTCCATCGGTATACCAGCACGTAGAAACAACTCCGTTTCAACCTCGATTTGAAGAGGAAGCGATCCTGTCTGCTGGGGTTTCCTTTGAACCTGTATTTCAAGCGACTATGGAGGCTGTTGAAGGAGCTTCCTTAGTGCACTATGACTTCACCGAGGAAAAGTTATCTCTTACAGGAGTCCCCGTGGTGTTGAATGGATTGGAGCCTGTCTCCATGGAATCACCCGTCGAGGTAAAGGCCAACCCTGGTGTCAACACGGCAGAGTCTGCTCGCATGTTTGCACTCGTTGCAGGGGCGTTTTCAGTCGAAGGCAACGCGCATAGATTGGCTGATAAGTTGCGGTTAGAAGGATTTAGTGCTGAAATATTTCTTCAGGATAACGGACTCCACGTTGTGACCTATGCGGCGTTTGATCAAGAAGCTGATGCCCGTGCAAAGCTCGCTGAATTGCGAAAGAACACGCGTTGGGCAACCGCTTGGCTCAAGCGTTTCGAGGCGTGATTGAAATGGCACATAAACCCCTTCCTGAAGCAGTCATTCTTGATTTTGGCGGCGTACTCTATGACATAGATTATGATGCCCCTGTCAAAGCATTTCGGGCCTTGGGACTGGACGACTTTGCGGGCCTATATCATCAAGCGGCCCAATCACCGGCTTTCGATGAATTGGAGTGTGGTCAGATCACCCCGGACGCATTCTATTCTTTTTTGGAAGGTCACTGCCGTCTAGGAACACAGCGTGATGAGGTGGTCGCTGCTTGGGACAGTATTTTGACTGGAATGCCAGCTTGTCGCATTCCGCTAGTGCATGCCTTGAGTGCGCAAACTCGTCTCTTTATTTTCAGCAATACCAACGTGATTCACGCGCGGGTCTTTGAGGCGTGGATGGAAAAAAACATCGGTTTGTCTTCTTTTCGCGGGGCATTCGAAGGGATCCATTACAGCCATGAGTTGGGCCAACGCAAGCCTGAACCGGAGGCGTTTCTAACGTTGTGCCGACAGCACCGGTTGGACCCGAGCAACACGTTATTTATCGACGATAGCGAGCAACATGTTGGCGGTGCAGCACGCGCTGGACTGCAAACACATTGGCACAACCCAGTGAGCGACGATGTCGCAATTTGGTTGCAGAGCAGAGGGTTTACATTGCCAGAATCGGCTTTCAGGTCGGCTTAATTCAGGCCCGCAATCATTTCCTCGCGGACCGCGTTGAAACGTTCAAGTTCGCATGGCTGAGCCCCTTGTTCAAGCAATAGAAAGATCTCCCTGCCGCGGGCCTCAGGCTCGTAAGTCTTGCCACCTTGTGACCAATGAGCGATGCCATTGTCTTTTTTACAATGGATGACATCTGCAGAACGCTCCCCGAAGTTGAATACGTAGAGATCAAACTCGGAAGGCCGGTGTTCAATGCATTGGATTGCTCCAGTAGCGCCGTCCCAAAAAACCTCACTGAACTCGTCAAAACATGCATCCACGTCAGGTGATTGGGCGTCAAGTTTACACTTCCAATCATCAGCAGTGATGCCTTCAGAAGCGAGGTAGCGAATGAATTCAGCTTCTACCCCTTCAAACTCTTCTTGGGTCAGGCGTCTGTAGCGCATAGGTCCACCTAAAGCATCATTCTTCAATGCCCTCGAGCATCATAAAGAAAGCGTATTCCATAGCTGTTTCACGCAATCGCTTGAACCGACCTGAAGCTCCTCCGTGGCCCGTCTCCATGTTGCAATGCATGATCAACAGATTGTCGTCTGTTTTCGTATCGCGCAATTTGGCCATCCACTTAGCGGGTTCCCAATATTGAACTTGACTGTCCCAATATCCAGTGGTGACAAGCATGTGGGGATAATCCTGTGCAACGACATTGTCATACGGGCTGTATGAGCGCATGTAATCAAAAGAATCCTTGTTCTTGGGATTGCCCCATTCGTCAAATTCTCCTGTTGTCAAAGGAATGGTCTCGTCGAGCATCGTGTTGATGACGTCGACAAAAGGAACAGCAGCGATGATGCCGTTGAACAACTCTGGGGCCATGTTGATGACTGCACCCATGAGCAATCCACCTGCTGAACCACCCATAGCGTAAAGATGCTCTGGGGAAGTAAACCCGAGATCAACCATGGCTTGACCGCAGTCAATAAAGTCAGTAAAGGTGTTCTTTTTGTTGAACATCTTGCCGTCTTCATACCATTCTCGTCCCATTTCTTGACCGCCTCGGATGTGCGCGATAGCGTAGACGAACCCTCGATCTAAAAGACTCAAGCGTGTGCTAGAAAAGCCCGCATCCATGCTGTATCCGTAGCTTCCATACGCATACAGGAGAAAGGGATTCGAGCCATCCTTTTTGATTCCGTTACGGTAGACAATGGATACGGGAACTTCCGAACCATCCGTTGCTTTTACAATGACGCGTTCGCTGGTGTAATTGGCCGGGTCAAATGTCCCCCCAAGAACCTCCTGCTGCTTGAGTAAGTCAACGGACTTGTCCGACATGTCCATTTCAAATACGGAGCTAGGCGTGGTCATGGAGTTGTAGCCATAACGCAAACGTCCCGTCTCAAAATCGGGATTCGCCCCCACATACGCGGAGTAAGCTGGGTCGGGAAATTCCAAGTAATAATCCGCTTGGTCATCCCACCGCTTCACGCGAATTTGGTTCAAACCACCGGTGCGCTCTTCCACCACCAAGTAGTCTTTGAAAATCTCGATTCCTTCTAGCAACGTCGCTTCCCGATGTGGCAACACATCGACCCAGTTTTCCATGCCTGTGGCACTAACTGGAGTACGAACAAGTTTGAAATTCTTAGCGTCACGGTTGGTGACGATGTAGAAATCATTTTGGTAATGGCTACAGCTGTACTCTAAGTTTTCCTGACGTTCTTGAACGACTTGCCAATCTCCATTGGGGTTGTTTGCATCCAAATAGCGCCATTCGTTGCTCATCGTTGAGTAGCTAGCAATCATCAAGTATTGGTCGCTCTTTGATTTGCCAATGCCACAGCTGAACGTTTCATCACCCTCTTCAAACACCAATTCATCTTGAGCAGCATCCGTTCCCAATACGTGCTTGTATATGCGGGATGATCGCAATGTCACCGGGTCTTTCTTCGAATAGAATACGGTGCGGTTATCATTGGCCCAAGTGGCACCGCCTGTGGTGAGTGGAATTTGATCTTCGAGCATTTCACCCGTCGTCAAGTTTTTAAACTGGAGGGTATACTCTCGTCGGCTAACAGTGTCTACGCTGAACGCTAAAATTTCATTGTTGGTGCTCACTGCCTGGCCACCAACGGCATAGTAGCTAAAGCCCTCAGACATCTCATTGACGTTGAGCATGACCTGTTCTTCAGCGTCAAGGCTGCCCTCTTTTCTGCAATAAATGGCGTACTCTTTTCCTTCCTCGTAGCGGCTGTAATAATGGTAGCCATTGTCCTTGAGGGGAACACTTTGATCATCTTGCTTGATCCGGCCAACAATCTCATCGAAGAGCGATTCCTGAAAGGACGCTGTTGATTTTAAAACAGCTTCTTTGTACGTGTTTTCATTGTTGAGGTAGTCGACCACAGCTGTGGTTTGCTCATCGGAAGTTTCGGCTTCTTTTTGTGCGTCGCTTAAACGCATCCAGAAGTAATCATCCTCCCACGATACCCCGTGAATTTCGGTGGAATGCGATTGTTTAGGCGCAACAGGCGGCGCATCGAATTGGCTTTGATTGAGCACGGGTTGAGAATGTGAGGACATGGAAGAATCTGTCGATAAGCCGCATGACGTAAGCAGAACGGCGACGAATGTAAAAGCACCAAGGGCTTTTGAGAAACGAGCTAAGATCATGGAGTTGGGCGTGATGTGAAAGGCGAAGTTACGTGAGTTCTCCTGATTTGAGAAGCGTTTCAAGATGGGCAAGATCTTCAGGGGTGTCAACGGCGTATGTAGCGTGGGAAGTGTTGCCTACATGGACGTGCCATCCGTGTTCAAGCCAGCGCAATTGCTCCAAACGCTCGCGCTTTTCAAGGGGGGAAGGATGGAGAAACGACAGGGCTTCTAAAGCTCCGCGAGTAAAAGCATAAAGCCCCACATGCTCAAACCATGGGCCTGGGCTGGACGGAACAGCAGCGCGGCTGAAGTACAGCGCTCTTCCGTTTAAATCACAAACAACTTTGACGCGATTCGGGTTGTTTCTTTCCGGATGATCGGCTTCTTTGGGGCGAGCTAAAGTTGCAATGGAGGCTCCTGGTAAGCGAATGAGCTGTGCGAGTTTTTGCAATTGTTCTGGATGCACAAAAGGTTCATCTCCTTGAATATTGAGTACCGCATCCGCTTCGATGTTGTGCAACGCTTCCCATTGCTTGAGCGCATCATGACTACGCAAAGTGCCGTTGGCGAATTGTGGATCCGTAAGGAAAGCTTCCGCTCCTGCTTCGCGCGCTTCATGAGCGATTCGCTCATCATCAGTAGCTACTAGAACATGCTGACAAACGCCAGATTCCAAAGCCCTCTCAACGACCCTTGCGATAATCGCTTTGTTGCCTAAAGGCGCCAATGGCTTTCCTGGAAACCGAGTCGATCCTATGCGAGCAGGGATGATTCCCACCAAAGAAACGCGAGGTATTTCCATTACTTGATTTCGTACGTGTACATGATTTGCGTCAAACGCGGTGGTTCAATCGCGAGTGGACGGATCACGTATTCAGCGTTGGCCAGATTGCTGACAATGATGGACAATCGATGGTGCTCATTCCATTGTCGTCCAATTCGGATGTCAACCAACCAGGGAGAACGGGGGTGGGTATCCAACCAGTCAGCAAGACCCCACTCTATGTCAGCAATGTCTTCGGCTTCGAATTTGATAAATGCTTCATCAAAGTTTTTAAGTTGGGATTGATACCGAACACTCACGCCGCCGAACCATTTGGCAGCAGTGGCCTGTAAATCAAAGCGGACAAGGTGAGGAGATCTGTATTTTAAAATCAGATTGGTGGTGTCGTGACTCGTGTTGTAATATGTCGTCACCGTACCATCGGGGTCTGGATTGTAATTGTAATCGGGAGATAGGCTGATCGGTCGGGTGTAGGTGTAACCCGCGATTAAATCCAAGCGCACACGATCAGTTTCATACCTGCCCATGATGCTGATCTCGGCTCCTGTAACGCGACTCTTCCCGGTGTTGATGCTTTTAAAGCCCAAGCCCAAAGCATTATCCAAGCTAGGAGCTTCTCCATCATCGGGCCCCCACTGTCCGAATGTAAATTCAATGTAATCGTCAAAATCTTGACGGAATAGGGCCATGTCCAGAAACCCTTTGAACCGTCCGATTTTCAGTCCTTGCTTGAGTCCGATTTCACCTGATGTGGCAAATTCCGGATTCAACTCTTCATTGGGGTACACCTGTAAAGACCCAAGGCCCGTCCGGATATAGCGTTCTGCGATGGTTGGAAATCGGAAGCCCTGTCCAAAGCTGCTCCGCAAAAAGGTGGCTTCTGCGAGTTGATAATTGGCTCCGGCGCGAAACACGGGCTTCCCAGCGCCCTTGCCATTGACGGTAAAATGCTCATAACGCATTCCAGCGGAGAGATTCAAACGGTCTGCAACGGCCTGGTCGACTTGGAGGTAAGCGGCAACATTGCGCGCTTTGTTATTTCCGTCAGAGGAACCCCCGCTGTAAAGTTCAGCGTTACTAAAGGCCATGAGGTTGACCAATCCTGCGGAGAAGTTGAGTCCCGTAAGTCCCCAGTTTTCACCATGCCCATTGAGCTGATACTCGGAGTAGAAGACATGCGACGCATTGGACTGGTCGTTGTCATTGTCGTTGTTTAGGTACTGCCAGCGGTTCCTAAACGCGTGACGGAATCCAGAAGGGGCGACGTACTCGACATACGGATCAACTGTTCCGATGGTCTGGTTTACCTGAGTGGTGGCCCCTTGGTAGCTGCCGTAAATGTTGTCTGGAGCACTCTCCCAGATCAAGGTGTTCTGCGATTCTCCGCGCTGCCAGTTGGTGTTCAAACCGTATGTCAATCCCGCGACCCCCGTTTCTCGACGGCGAATATTGGCGTTGACACGTGCCCGATTTTCAGCGCCGTAGCGGTCGACTTGCCAAGGGCGATACCCAGATGAAGCAGTGTCTGTCTCGTTCTCGGTCACAGGAGACAAATAACCGTCTGAACCGAGGACATTTCCGGCGACTACAATGTCCCATTTGCCTGCACGTTGACTATGAACGAACCGAAAGTTGGACTGTTGACTGAATCCATCCCAGGTTTTGGCTTGTGCGCTTTGCGGCGTCGAAAAAACACCGTGTTGCACGGTCACTCGTGTGAGAGGCCGAGCGTCTGGGTAGCGTGTTCGGATATTGATCACACCGCTTAACGCAGCGCTACCAAACAAAACAGAGGAGGCTCCTTTTATGATCTCAATTTGCTCAATATTTTCCAAGGGAAGAAAGCCCCAAGTCGGTCGCCCGGCGTCGCCGCTCAACACAGGCAAGTCATCTACCAACATCATGACCCGTGACCCCGCGCCATAGCTAAAGCCGCTTCCGCTTCGGATTTGCGGCTCACCATCCACAAAGCTCACTCCAGGAGTTTGCTCCAATGCGGTTTCTAAGGACGTCGTGCCTCTTGATTCAATGATCCGAGGAGGCAGTACGTCAACAGAAACGGTTACTTTTTTGGCAGATTGTTCAAACCGACCTGCACTGACGATGACGTGATCCAATAGTTCAGAGGATGCCTTAAGAGCCCAGTCGACGGTATATGTCCGGTCCGCTAAGTTTTTCAGTTTTACCTGCTGTTTTTCCAATCCGATGTAGCTGCAGGTGACCAGTACGTCGGTTCCTAGAAAGGTGCCAACTTCAGCGGAGTACGTGCCGTCTATAGAGGTAACGACACCAATCAATTGGGAGCTGAAGGGGTCATTTACTGGAGCAATGGTTATGGTGGCGCCTGGAAGCAGCACACCTTGCTCATCAGCAACAGATCCAACAATCGTTTGGCTTTGTAGGTCAGCCAACCCCCCAAATAGGACCAAACCAAAGGAGACAAGTATCGATTTCCTCATGGATGCAAGATGCAACAAATGCCGCGATACAGGTGCATTTACAAAGCCACTTGTGAAATCTATGAAGTTGAAACAATCTATAACGGGAACTTTGTCAACTTGCCGGGAAGATGGAGCGATTGAAAAAATGGATGACGCTAGCAGCGTTGCCGGGTTGGGGGGCCATACGAGTCAAGAAAACGGTGGCTTCTTTAGGGTCGCTGGAATCGGCTTGGAACCGAGCCGCAATCACGGTTGATGGATTTGATCAAACTATGAGACGTGTTGAGCAAGCGGTGGCCTGCGCGAATGATCGCGGCGATTGGTCGATTTCTTGGGAAGACCCACGATATCCTTCAGCATGGAGGTCATTAGCGGATGCTCCAGTTGTGTTGCACGGCCGAGGACGAAAGGATGTAGGGCAGGTAGGGCCGTTTGCTGCTGTTGTAGGCACACGAAAATGTTGCGAAGAAGCAGCGAACGTCGCGTTCAAAATTAGTCGAATGTTAACTGACCAAGGGTGGGCCATTGCCAGCGGTTTGGCGCGCGGTATAGATGCTGCTGCGCACCGAGGGGCTTTGTACGAAAACGGCACGACCGTGGCTTGTCTAGGACATGGCCTAGACCGAATTTATCCAATTGCACATGAAAAACTAGCGCATTCAATGATCCAAGGAGGGGGTGCTTTGCTGTCTGAATATTTACCGGGAAGCCTTTCCGCTCCGTGGCAATTTGCTTCAAGGAATCGTCTGGTTGTTGGCATGAGCGAAGCGCTTGTTCTTGTCCAAAGTCCTCGAAAGGGCGGGGCCATGGTGTCAGCCTCATGTGCAATTGAATCCGGTTGCGATTTGTGGGTTTATCGCCCTAAAACGTGGGGCAGGCGATGGGAAGGAAATCAAAATTTGATTGAAGCGTTTCCTGATGCTGCATGGTCGGATCCAGAAGAGTTGATGGAGCGCATGGGGCTGGCCCTTTCCATTCGTTCTCGTTCGACGCAGGAGGAAATGCAGGTACCTTTTGTACTGAGGCCGTTGTGGCTTTCTTTGATTGGCACATCGGGAAAGTTGTTGGATCAGTTGATGTTGGAGCACAACTTGACGCGGGAGCAAACACGAAAACGTTTGTTTTTGCTGGAGTTGTCAGGAAAGGTGCAGCGATTGCCGGGGGGATGGTACGTCCCTTTGGTCTCAACTTGGGGTGACGTCTTTTGAATCGTATGATTCCTGAGCGCTCTCTAGCGGGGAAGGGGCCGTTTGTTCTTGAGATTGCTCCTCAATCTTCACCGAGTCTTCAGGAATAATTTCGGGCAACACCGTGACTCCTCGCAGTGTAATGCCATTTTGAACCAATGCGATGGTCATCACGATACTTGTGACCAAGATGATCACCAAGAGGATACCTTGGTTGAAAGCGGGCTGCAAGTATTGTGGGTACGTGCTTTGAATCTGGAAGAACAAGAGAATAGTAATCAACCCACGAGGGGCGATGTAAAGGAGCGGGAACACTGCTCGGCGTTGCAGCAACAAGAGACAAACAAAACGCACAACATAGAGCAGACAACAGATGACCAACCCTTCTGTAATGACATGGATGTCGGCCAAAGCAGCGAGCGAAACGGTCATGCCAAACAGGACGAAAAAGAACGTTCGAATGACAAAGGCACTTTCCAATGTGAGCAGATGATAGTCGCGGTGCAAATCATGCATGCGGTTATCGTCAAGAAGGCTTTCTGGCCAGGTGCGTCCGGAAGCGTTTGGCTTGAAAATATTCAATTTCGGAAAAAACAAGCGGTGGTTATTCAACATTAAACCAAAAATCAAAATCAACACCAGAGGGCTGAGATGAAGTAGTTTTTGGATGGCATAAATAAGGAGCAGCACCGCGATGCTCAGAAATAATTTGACTTTGCTGGTGATTTTCTGTAGGACGTACACGAGCATATAGCTTACAAAAATGGCAAGAAGAAGGGTGACTAGCAGGTTGGTTCCGATGCTCCAAATCACGGTTTCAGTACTTTCCGCATCTGAATTGCCCAGGAGCAAATAAAATGCCATAATGCCAAAAATGTCAGAAAAGGTGCTCTCGTAAACCATGAATTCCTTGGAGTCTGCGCTGAGGCTAGAAACACTAGGAATAATGATGGCGCTGCTCATGATGGACAACGGAATAGCATACACCAATCCTTCATACCAAGGCATTTCCATGGAGTAGCCTAAAAATGCAGCAATGGCGGCTGAACTTCCTGCGAGTGCGATCAGTGCAACCGAGGCACTGCGAAAGATCAGGGGCATTTTTTCCCTCGAGAGGTTCAAGTCCAAAGCGGCTTCCAAAACGATGAAGATCAAACCAATGGTCCCGAGCAATTCCAAAACCAACCCTTCAAACGGAATAGCCGTGAGCCCCATGGCATTCAGGCCCTGCCGAATCGCGATTCCCATCCCGATTAAAACGAGAA
>JAPKAW010000022.1 GCA_028825055.1 Flavobacteriales bacterium
GGCTTTCGGTATGAATCGTATCTCAATGCCGTCTTGGGTTTTCCCGGACGATTCAAAGGAAGTGGAATTGGATATCGTTTTGCTCGGTATGCCTCGCCTTCCCAAAATGTTGACGTGACCATCGGTAATTTTTACGAGCAATTTGGAAGTGGAATCGTGTTGCGGTCATATGAAGAAAGAGCGCTGGGAATTGACAATGCGATGGACGGTGTTCGCATCATCTTGAGACCCATCGATGGAATCCAAATCAAAACTATTTATGGCAAACAACGTTTTGACTTTGACGATGGCTTGATCAATGGAGACGGCATCGTGCGCGGAATTGATGGAGGCTTGGACCTCAATGCGCTTTTGTCTGGAAGGGGCGGGCAAGATTGGAAGACCAAGGTGAATTTAGGAGCCAACTTCGTCAGTAAATTTCAAGCTGGAGGAACCATCGCAAGCGACACACTCATCTTGACGCTTCCTGAAAATGTAGGGGCGTGGTCCTATCGACTGGACATCATGCGCAAGGGATGGTCTGCGGGTGCGGAATACGCCGCTAAAATCAACGACCCGAGTGCTGACAATGGCTACACGTATCGAAGAGGCGAGGCGCTTATGGCACATCTGGGCTACACCAAACGTGGTTTGGGAATCAGCGTACACGCAAAAACGGTGGACAACATGAGTTTTCGGTCGGACCGGGATGTGCTGCTGTTTGACTCTCCTATCAATTACATTCCCGCCATCACCCAGCAACACACATACAATTTGGCTGCTACGCTCTATCCATACGCGACCGTCATTTCCGGTGAGTCTAGCCTGAGTGCAGAAATCTTTTACAACATTAAGAAAGGCAGCCTGTTGGGTGGTAAGTACGGCACGAACGTCAGTGTCAATTTTGCTGCCGCCAATGGTTTAGACACCACCAACTTAAGTGGGACGCAGGGGGTGATAGACGGATACGAAAGGCAATCTTGGGGCTTTGGCCCCACCAAGTTTGTTCGGGACTTCAACGTGCAGATTAGTCGCAAAGTTTCCAAAACGTTCAAGTGGAAATACACTTTCTACAACCTGGAATTTAACACGCTTACTACGCCTGTTACAACCACATTCAAGGGCATGGTTTATGCCGACATCCACGTCTTGGAAACGCAATGGAAAACAGCTAAACGCGAAAGCCTCCGGACGGAATTCCAATTGTTACTAACGGACCAAGACAAAAGGGATTGGGGAACAATTTTAGCAGAATATACGTGGAGTCCTCATTGGTTTGCCAGCGTTCTCGACCAATACAACTTTAGCAACCCCAATGAAGCGGACCGGGTGCATTATCTTTACGCTGCAGTAGGCCGAATCGAGGGTCCCCATCGTTTGTCAATTGGTTACGGAAAGCGAAGAGAGGGAATCTTTTGCATCGGTGGGGTCTGCCGAGCAGTCCCCGCTTCAAATGGATTTGAGGTGAATTTTTCTTCGAGTTTTTAAAATACTCCTCTTTATTTCTCATTCGTATTCATCTGTTGTGCTGTCGATGTTAAAAATCCATTCTAATTGGTTTTTTCTGTACCAAATGATACAATGAATCGGTGACTATCATTACATTTGAGAACCTCGATAAGAACACATCAATGGCTTTTTATGTGCTCTAGAGATTTTGAAACCTAATTAAACTGTTTTTCATGAAGCACATTTACTCTTTGATTGCAGCACTCCTTATCGGCGTTGCTTCTTTCGCTCAGTTGCCAAACGGCAGCATTGCACCAGATTTCACAGCTACCGACATCGATGGTGTTGAACACAACTTATATGAGCTCCTCGATGAGGGCAAAAAAGTTATTGTCGACTTTTCTGCAACATGGTGTGGCCCTTGTTGGGGATACGCGGTTGGCGGAGCTTTGGAAGAAGTTTATGAAATGTACGGTCCTGACGGAACAGACGAGGTGCGCGTATTCCACATCGAATCAGATGACGCTACTACAATGGAAGATCTGCTCGGAACAGGTCCGTCGACCCAAGGAGACTGGACTTCTGTCATCAACTTCCCGATCATTGACGACGCGGCAAACATTTTTGATGCATACGAATGCACGTACTACCCTACGATCTATACGATTTGTCCGAACCGTATTTTAACGGAATCAGGGCAGGGTTCAGCTGACGCTCACGCTCAAATATTCCAAGCGAACGATTGTGCTGCCGCATCCTTAAGTAACGATCCCGCCTTGTTGAATTACACTGGAGGAACTACTGCGTGTCCTGATGAGCCTGTAAACATGAGCGTGGACTTGATGAACTTGGGAATTACGAACTTGCAATACTGCACCATCGCCGTTATGGATGGTGCTACTGAGATTTTGAGCTCTGACTGGTCAGGTGATTTGGATACATATGGTGTTACGAACGTTGATTTGGGCACCGCTTCTTTCGGCAGCGACACCAACTTTACCATCGAAATCACTTCAGGGGACGACAACACAGCTAACAACAGCTCTTCTGGCGCTGTGGCGCTTGCAGTCTCCGGCACTTCTTTGATTCACATTGAAATCATGATCGATTCATGGCCACAAGAAATTGGCTGGTCGATTACCGATGCGTCAGGTGCTGTTATTCAGCAACTAAACGTAGGCGAACTCGCTGGCGAAGCTGAGGACATCTTTGAATGGTGGGTAAGTGCTCCTTCTGAAGGGTGTTACACCTTTATGATCGAAGATTCTTTTGGAGACGGCATCAATGGCTCAGAGTGGGGAGTGAACGATGGTTACTGCACGGTGAAAACGTACGATGACAACCTTACCTTTATATCTAGCGTTTACGACTATGATGGATCGTACGGGTTTGAATCTGAAGCAGCTGGTATGGCAGTCACTTCTGTCAACACCGGAATTCAGGAATTGTCTTTGAATGAGGTTACCACGGTATTCCCGAACCCCTTCTCAGATCAAACCACATTACAGTTCGCATTGAACCAATCTGGAAACGCCGGTATCGTTGTTCGCAACCTCATTGGTCAGCCGATCATGAATCTCGACTTCGGGACATTGCAAGCTGGTGAGCACAATCACGTATTGGACTTCTCTGGCATCACTGCAGGTGTATACTTGGTTTCTCTCACCGCTGGTGAAGAGACGACAACAATGCGCGTGACTTTGAAGTAATTCCGAACAGGACCAACTTTTTGTTAAAGTCCGCATCATCGCTTTCGATGGTGCGGACTTTTTCATTGTTCTGTGTTTTATGTTGCATAACTTGTGGTTTCCACGAAAAAACACCCTCGATGAATCGTCTCAAGTTCTGTCTTCCCGTGCTCTTTGCCTTTATCCTATCAGCCGAATCGTTTGCACAACTTCCTGATGGTGCCGCGGCTCCAGATTGGACAGCCACTGATATTGAAGGAATCGAACACAATCTTTACAGTTACCTCGACTCAGGTTATGCTGTGATTTTAGATTTTTCAGCGACTTGGTGCGGCCCGTGCTGGACATACCACAACAGTGGTGTTTTGGAAGAGCTCTATGAAAGCCACGGTCCAAATGGAACCAATGAAGTCCGTGTTTTCTTCATTGAGTCCGATGATAGCACGACCGATGAAGATTTGCATGGAACAGGGCAAAACACTTGGGGTGATTGGACAGAAGGCGTCAACTACCCGATCATCGACAATGGAGGTAACATTTTTAGCAGCTATCAAAACACGTATTACCCCACCTTGTATACAGTATGTCCCAATGGATTGCTGAATCAAATCGGTCAGGCGAGCTACAACATTCATGTGAACTACGTGGAATCCACAGATTGCGCTGCTGCCAGTTTTCCATCAGATGCACGTATTCTAAGTTATACAGGTGCCATTCGCAGTTGCCCAGGAGAACCCGCTCCTTTGAGCGTTCGTGTTATGAATAATGGAACTGAACCGATGACATCGTGCACTTTTGAAGCGACCACGCTTTTCGGTACTGAATTGTTATCGTACGAATGGTCTGGCAACTTGGACACGTATGAAGTAGAGGACATTCAACTTGGTGACGCAACGTTTCCAACGACTTCAATTTTCTTCGTTGACATCGTTTCTGAAGACGACAATGATGCAAATAATAGCATCTCTTCGACGATGAACCTCAGCTCACAGACGAGTACCAGTTTGGTTCGTGTGCGCTTGACGACAGACGACACTCCAGGAGACAATGGCTGGTCTATTTCCAATGCTACGGGAGAGGAAGTAGAAGGCGCTCCCTTTGGATCCATGACAGAACCGAATACAGAATACACGTGGTGGGTGTCTTTGCCTTCCACTGGCTGCCATGCTTTTGACCTCTATGACCTCACCGGAAATGGTGGAGACATCGCATGTGACCTCAGTACATTCAATGATGATTTGCAAAACATCAACACCATCTTCACCGCATCCAACAGCGGTGTATGGTCCAATCTGAACAAGGGCTTTTTAGTGAATGCGATCAACACCGATGTCACCGAGTTCAACGGTTCATCAGAACCGATCTTACTCCATCCCAATCCAGCCAATAACAGCGTTGTTCTCAATGCTGTGGACGCTTCATGCCACATGATTCAAATTCACCACGTGAGTGGAGCTTTAGCAAAAGAATGGAATGGCATCTCAGTCCCGACCTCTGGTAGCGTGAACATCGATGTCAGCGATTTGGCTTCTGGGATTTACATCGTGTCAGGACATTCAGCGGCAAGCAAGCAAAGCGCTCGATTAATCGTTCGCTAATTCTCTTTCTGAACTCATGCAACATCACGTAGCATTGACCATCCTTCCGATGGCCTTCGTTCTGGTTTTCTTAGGTTGCGATGAACTGGAAAATCCAATCGTCGAAATCACGACGTCGTACCAAGAAAACGCATATGGTCCTGCGCCTGTTTTTGCGGCGCTACCCATTGGGGAAGCTGCGCAACACGTGCTGATTGAAGATTTTACAGCGCATCAATGCGGCAACTGTCCAGACGCAGCCATCATTGCATCGCAAATTGCTGAAAACCAAGGCGAGGAAGTCTCTGTCATGGCCATCCATGCCGGGAACTTAGCGAATACCGATGATGATCACTTCGATACAGATTGGACGACAGTAGAAGGCGATTTGTTTTGGGACCAGCTGGATTTTCAAGCGAATCCGTTGGGACGAATCAATCGAATTGGAGGTGCTGGTAATTTCTGGGCACCTGCACAATGGGCTGACGAAACCTCCGAACAACTCGCAAATACCCCGCAAGTGGGGATTCAAGTTATCCATGATTGGGTTCCTGAGAACAACCATCTCAATGTGCATGTGCACGGGACATTTTACGAAGAAACCACAGGTCCGATTCAAGTAGCGCTGCTCATTTTAGAATCGAATATCTACGATTACCAATTGGATTACGCTAGTGATCCGGAGTTGGTCCCAGACTATGAGTTCAATCACATTCTTCGCGGTTCGGTACATGGCGCATTCGGCCTTGGCTTTGGCGATGTTGCCATGGGTGCCTCAGCAGGTGATGTCGCGACTCATTCTGTCACGTATACCTGGGATAATAATTGGGTTGTGGACAATGCTACGGTACTTGTCGTGGTTTCAGACGCCGGTGGTATCGTATTGAATTCGTTCGAATTCCACCCTACTGAGTAAGGAACATGATACGTGCTTTTGGTCTCATCATTCTAGGGCTGTTTACTTTGACTTCGCCTGTAGCAGGTCAATCCGAAAAGCAGCCTATAGATTTCAGTGCGAAGCTCGCCATTGGCTTTTCAACGACTCAAGTCCACGGAGATCAGGTCTCCGGGTTCAATCAATTTGGTGCCACATGTGGAGCGACGTTGGCAATGCGACGAACATCCTCACGCAGCACTGAGTTAGGAATTCTTTGGACTCAGAAGGGGAGCCGCCGGCCGCCGGACCCGAAAAATGACGACTACACCACATGGCAGTATCGCTTTACATACATCGATGTCCCTCTCGTTCGCCTGTGGCAACCCGTCAGTGATGCATGGTGGTTCGGGTTGGGCATTCAACCCAGCATTCTACTGGGAAAAGGCCAGGAGGATTTTTACGGCAATGGACTCAGTGACATTACCTCGTTTGAATTGAATCCCATCGATTTAGGGGCCATAGGGGTCGTAGGGTTTCATGCCTCCGAACACTGGGACGTCGAAGTGCGATTGACACAGAGTCTTTTGCCTATCAGCCCTCGTCCAGAACAGCCTGTTTCAGGTTGGAATAACTACATGATGAACATGGCCATCCAGTGGATGGTCGCTTGGAGGATCTAAAAAGCGCGTATTGAGCTAGCTCAACTTACTATTGATCTGTGGCTTCGAAAATGCGCCGAGGCGATCGATCCACAGCATCCACGGCGTCCAACCAACTCATCCAAAGGCCGTCCATGATTTCTTGAACCGCAACTGCAAATTCGGTTCCTTCTTCACGCAAACGTTCCAATGCGCGTTGGGCATTTCCAGCCGGCGCGGTGTCACCCCCATTGATCGAAAAGGCATTCCACATCACAGAGCTCAACCGCTCCGTAACGCTTTCTATTCCTTTGAAGTCTTCTGGTTCCGTATACATCGCTTCAGCATCCAAGAATGTCGTTTTGAGTGAGTCTGACAACTGTGTCAAATCCTCCGTCAACGAGTCCGGTAAATGCTGCAACTCCTTTTCTACCACCTTCACTGTGGCCAATCCCCGTTGAATAGAAGCCATGGCCACCGCAATTTGATCCACCTCTGACATGACATCCTGTTGGAATGCAATGCGCGCTTCTTGTGCTGCTCGGTCGTACGGCACACGGGGGTCCGCATGCACTGTAATTGCTGCCGAATCCCGTTGATCGCCAAACGTGACCACCACCTGATACGTTCCGGGCAAAACACGAGGACCGCCACCTGATGTAACCTCAGACGCTTCCGGCAATCCGCGTCGAGGCCAATCCACACCATGTGTATCCAGTCGCCAAGAGAATGAATGAAGTCCCGCTTCAGAATCGCGCTGGCCCTCACGCAACGTATCGCCCTCTGCGTTTACAATGGCCCATTTCACCGCGTCTTCATCAGCTGTTTCCGCTGAATCGGGTTGGATGTACAATTGAATCAACGCGCCACGATCATGGTTCTCTCCGATCCATTGGTGGTCTGCTCCAAAGCGTGCGCCCAATGGACGGCGGTAATTCACCAAGTGTGCATCCGATACTGGGAAAACCCGAAGCACATCTGCCATCACTCCGTTTCCTTCAGCAGCGAGAGCCCTCAAGGGAGCGATATCGTCCATCACATAGGCTGCACGACCAAAGGTGCCCAATACCAGGTCTCCATCCCGTGGATGAATGACCATGTCCCTGACGGGAACCGATGGTACATCGTGCGTCCAACGCTTCCAATTCGCTCCTCGATCGAAACTAACAAAGAGCCCCTCTTCAGTACCCAAAAACAACAAGGACGCCTCCTCAGGATCCTGCACAACAGAAAGAGCATGGCCTGTGACCTCACCCCCTTCCATCACCAATCGGACCCACGTGCTTCCTGAATCCGTGGTGCGGTAGAGGTATGGATTCCAATTATTACGCCGGTAGTCGTTCACCACCACATACACCTCATCGGCATCATGTGGACTCACATGGATTTGCGGAATCCAAGCCCCCACAGGGAATCGCTTGATATCGAGCGCATGATCAATCCATGTTGCCCCTCCATCCTGAGAATGCTGAATCCGTCCATCATCGGTTCCCACCCACAACTCCTTTGGGCGCAATGGATTTGGCGCAATGCACAAGATGGTACAATGGTTCTCAGCCTGGGTGGCATCGATGGTCAAGCCCCCCGATTCCGCCTGTTTCAATTTTTCAGGATCGTTTGTCGTCAGGTCTCCACTCAAAGTCGTCCACGTTCCTCCTCTATTCGCGCTGTGGTGCACCATTTGAGATCCGAAATAGAGACCATTCGGATCCATTGGGTCAGACGCAATCGCAGCATTCCAAGCGAATCGCAATGGCACCGTATCCGGCTGCACCGGTTGGATAGAACTTTGATTGCCGTTGCGCAAATCAATGCGAGCCAATGAGCCCCCCTGGTACATGGCGTATGCTGTGTTCAAATCGCCGGGAGCCGGCAGTACATCAAAGCCATCCCCGAACATCACTTCCTGCCAATCTTCATTGCGAATCCCACCGGAGTGCCATACTTCGCTGGGTCCGACCCACGACCCATTGTCCTGCATTCCCCCATAAATCCTGTACGGCACCGCCATGTCTACGGCGATGTGGTAAAACTGGCCCAAGGGCAAATTGTTGACGAACGTCCACGACTTCCCTCCATCCCGGCTAATATTCAAGCCTCCATCGTTCCCGTCAATGAGAAAATTTGGATTGTCTGGATGGATGTAAAATGCATGATGGTCCGGGTGAACTCCACTGTATGGCAAGATGGTGCGAAAGGTCCGTCCTCCATCCTCACTGAGGTCGACCATACTGTACAAGTTGAACAACCGACGCTCGTCCGACGGATCTGCATAGATGTCCGCATAATAAAACGGCCGATTTCCAATGTTGTCCCTCTGAATCAAATCCCATGAAACACCTCCGTCATTAGAATGATACAACCCTGTACTCGCGGATTCCACCAAGGCATAGATCACATCCGGATTGGCCGCACTCACGGCCAAGCCAATTCGGCCCAGTTCACCGTCTGGCAATCCCGCTTCGTCCGTTAACTTTTTCCACGTCGAACCGCCGTCATGTGTGATATGCAATGCACTGCCTTCGCCTCCGCTGGTAAAGAACCACGGTTGACGACGGTGTGACCACATGGCCACCAGCAACTTATCCGGATTGGAAGGGTCAATGATCATGTCCGCCACACCGGTGCTTTCATCCGTGTACAGCACATGTTGCCAGCTCTTGCCTCCGTCTGTTGTTTTGTAGACCCCGCGATTCGGACTGTCCCCCCAAGCCGTTCCTGTGACCCCGACCCAAACGGTCTGGTGATCTGTCGGATGGACGATAATCCGGTGAATGTTGTGTGTGTTTTCAAGGCCCATCATTTCCCATGAATAGCCTCCGTCAATGCTTCGGAATACACCGCGCCCGCTCGAGTGTGAGTTGCGCGGGTTACCTTCTCCCGTCCCCACCCAAATGACATCGGGATTGGAGGGTGCCAATGCGACCGCTCCTATGCTCTGGGTCGGCTGATCATCGAACAACGGCTCCCATTCTACGCCCGCTGTTTCGCTGCGCCACAAGCCTCCACTAGCCGTTCCCACATAAATCACTTCTGGACGGTTGCGTTCCACATCAATGGTTGTAACCCGGCCACTCATGGCGCCCGGACCGATGTGCCGAATGTTCATTCCTTCGATAAAAGCATCCACATCTTGGGCCTTTACGGCACCCCATTGGCCCGAAAGCAGGAGCAATGAACAGAGAAAGGAAAGGCGTTTAATACAATGCATCAGTGTTACGCGTTACAGATTGATTTCTTCAGATGATTCAAAGGGAATGGCGATGTTCAGGCCAAAGGCCTTTCCGCGCACAGTACCCACAGTTCGGAATTCGACAGAATTTCCTCCAATCAGCTGGAGCAGTTGGTTTTGGAATAGCTTTTTCAGCGCACCTGGATCCGATTGGACATTCATGACCAGCGTGGACTCAGAACGTGCCTTCAGAACTTGGACACCTGGTAAGGTGACCGTACCGATTCGGTCATCACCGACATACAAATTGACATCCACCTCTTGTGCTTTGATGTCGAATCCATTGGGATTATTGACCAATACCTGCACCTCCCCTTGCATGCCATTCAACGACAGGGCGACATCAGAGAGCCCGTCGACCCGCACCACTTCAACATCCTGCCACCACTGGCACCCGCTCAGCAAGACAAGGAGGGATATCGTCAATAAGCGGTTCACGAGCGGCTCAAATTAGCGTAATGCTTGTAAAAAAGCGGAATGGTCTCGATGCCTTTAAAGTAATTGAAGACGCCATAATGCTCATTCGGTGAGTGGATGGCATCGCTGTCCAAGCCGAAGCCCATCAGAACAGTTTTCAATCCCAAAATATTTTCAAAACTAGCTACAATTGGAATGGATCCCCCTCCGCGAAAGGGAATCGGTGTCCGACCAAATGACGTTTCCATTGCCATGGAGGCCGCCTTATAGGCAATCGAGTCCGTCGGAGTAACGGCCGGTTGTCCGCCGTGATGAGGTGTGACCTTTACTTTGACAGACGGAGGCGCGATGGCCTCAAAGTGTCGCGTAAACAATTCCGTGATTTGATCAGGGTCTTGATTGGGTACGAGACGCATCGAGATTTTGGCCATTGCCTTGCTAGCAATCACCGTTTTGGCTCCGTCACCCGTATATCCTCCCCACATTCCGTTCACATCCAAAGTGGGTCGAATGCTCATGCGCTCAGGGGCAGAATACCCCGCTTCTCCTTCGATGCCACTGATGTCAATGCTTTTCATATACTCCTCCTCACTGAATGGGGCCTTCGCCATCGCAGCACGCTCTGCATCGGACAATTCCACGACATCATTGTAAAAACCATCCACGGTAATGCGTTGGTCTTCGTCCTTGAGTGAGGCAATCATCTCACACAAGATGTTGATGGGATTGGGAGCCGCACCTCCGTACAAACCACTGTGTAAGTCTCGGTTGGGACCCGTGATTTCGACTTCGACATAACTCAATCCACGCAACCCTACGGTGATGGATGGAATGTCCTTGGCGATGATTCCCGTGTCGCTCACCAAAACGATGTCGGCAGCTAGTTTTTCTTTGTGTTTTTCCAAAAACGATTCGAGGTGAGCAGACCCCACCTCCTCTTCGCCCTCGATCATGAACTTGATATTGCAGGCTAAGGCATCAGATTGCACCATGGCTTCAAAGGCCTTGACGTGCATGAAAAACTGTCCCTTGTCGTCGCATGCCCCTCGCGCAAAAATGGCCCCTTCAGGGTGCAATTCTGTTTTCTTGATGATCGGTTCGAAAGCGGGACTGTCCCATAATTCCAAGGGATCAGCCGGCTGTACATCATAGTGACCGTAAACCAAAACCGTTGGCAAATCAGCAGATACATGTCGATCCCCATAAACGACCGGGTATCCTTCCGTTTCAATAATCTCGACATTTTCAGCACCTGCCGCTTTCAAATTTGCGGCTACATTCTCAGCACAACGCAAAACATCCGGGGCAAACGCTGGATCAGCGGACACCGATGGGATGCGAAGTAAGGCCAATAGTTCTTCAAGGAATCGATCCCGGTTGGCGTCGATATAGGCGTTGCAGTCACTCATTTTTATCTAGATTGAAGCACGAATATACACCCTCCGTAACCGCCCCGAAACTGAATTGAAACAGTTCGCACGAAGCGGTCCACCGCCGTATCTTTGCTATCCACGAAATGATCTGGAACTGAGCCATGCCAGCGACATACTCAAAAGACAAACCCACCGGGTTACCCGATTTCAATAATACGGAGCAAGCATACGCTCACCTCAGTTCTGGGGAATTACGCCGTGCACTCTTTTTGTTTCAAACGGTCGGAAACGCCAAGCTAGTCGGTTTAGGAAAAACCCTCATGCAATGGGCTTTAGCACTTCGAATCCCAATTGGCTGGGCTATTCGACCTACGATCTACAGTCATTTCTGTGGCGGGGAGACGATTGAAGGATGCGAAATACAAGTGAATAAATTGTACGGTTCGGGCGTTCGGACCATTTTAGATTACAGCGCAGAAGGCAAAGAAACCGAGGCTGAACTGGAGTCCACATTTGACTCCATTCTCGAAGCCATCAAAGCCACTGACCAAGACAAACATCACGCTTTTGGCGTTTTTAAAGTCAGCGGCATCGCACCCACTTTG
Organism: Flavobacteriales bacterium; assembly: GCA_028825055.1. GTDB lineage: Bacteria > Bacteroidota > Bacteroidia > Flavobacteriales_D > Sanyastnellaceae > UA16. Next base: position 11,836 of record JAPKAW010000022.1, read on the forward strand.
ATCTTAGAATTGGTGTCTGAAGGAAAGACGTTGACAAACGCTCAGCTTGAGGCTTGGAAGCGCGTAAGGTCCCGTGTAGCCGCTTTGTGCAATGAAGCTGCGCGCATCAAAACTCCCGTGTTCATCGACGCAGAAGAAAGCTGGCTTCAACCGGCCATTGATCTCTTGGCAGAAGAACAGATGCTCTTGCATAACCGCACCCAGGCATTGGTCTTCAATACGGTACAATTGTACCGTCACGATCGGTTGGCCTATTTGAAAGCGTTGACGGAAAAGGCACAATCTTCCGGTTTCCGTCTAGGGGTGAAACTGGTGCGCGGTGCCTATATGGAAAAAGAACGTTTACGTGCCACAAAGATCGGAGTCCCTTCGCCCATTCAGTCCGACAAACAAGCTACTGATCGGGATTACGACGCTGCGCTTGATTGGTGCGTTGAGCATACACACATCGTATCCCTCTGCGCCGGAAGTCACAACGAGGCTAGCAGTTTGCTTTTGTGTTCCAAAATGAAAGAAGCGGGATTGGCCGTTGGAGACGACCGGATTTGGTTCGCTCAGTTGCTCGGCATGAGCGACCCCATTAGTTTCAATTTGGCAGCTGCAGGATATAACGTCGCGAAGTATGTTCCATACGGCCCGATTCGAGAAACGATCCCGTACCTCATACGCCGCGCGGAAGAAAACACCTCCGTTGCTGGCCAATCCTCAAGAGAATTGGAGTTGATTCGCACTGAATTTAAGCGGCGTTCCAAGGCAATAAGAAGCCAACGAGTTTGAAGTCATTTGTGCTTTGCGTGAGGGTCTGAATAAGGATTGTCTCACCCCCTTTCTTCTCGCCTGCTATTCAATCTATAGCTTCACTCCCTTTAGGACCTTCCAACCCATCTCTGTGCGTATACGAATAAAGAAAGATCCACTGGCCAAATCAGACACATCAAATCCTTGGAGCGCATCATTGGCAGAAACAGACCGTACAATCCGTCCGCTTCCGTCAACCAGTAAAACCTCGAGCGGAACCACAGCTCCAGGAGGGATGAGTCGAAGAGACTGGTCAGATCCAATGATGCTTGGCGCTAAACGCCATTCCGACTCATCCTGATTGAACCCACGATAACCCCATACCGAAGAGGAAGCCACCACCACGGGTGTACGATCCGCTGATTCGAACATGACCTGGAAAGACGCGATTTCTTCTGAGTCCTCAGACCATTCAAACATACTCTGAACCCAACGGGCCGGGACAGCGAGATAATGCAAGGTGACTTCAGCCTGGACAGTTGCTGCATTGAGATCATTCGGAATCCGGTACCTCAAACGGTCGGAGCCAGAGCCTTCCTCGTTGTTCTGCTCCGTGCGGTTGAAGTTGTGGTCGAGCGCTGCCATCGGACCGAATTGCACCGTATCATAAGCCGCGTGGTTCGTGAGGAATCCACGGGGAGGAAGGCGGTTGTCCTTGATCAATACCGAGGCGCGTTCAAGCACTTGTGTAGGCGCTCCCGTTACATCCCCAATCACCATTTCATACACCTGCACCTGGTCCTCTGATTCTATGGTTTCCCAGTGCGGCTCCCACGTATCGTCCCTTCCAATCACCCCCGTTTCTGGCGTCCATTTTCCGCTATGGAATAAGGTGTTTCCATCGGTGTCTTGCAATTCGAATTCAATGAACGCGATCCGCGAGGGATAGCCGCTTGGAAACTTGTGACCCGCCAAGTTGCGCACCTCTACCTCAAACTCCCAGTTGCCCGCTTCCGAGGCCAATTGACGCACTTCCAACTCGGCCGTTTGCGTTTGAAGAGATCGTTCCGTGCGCGCTATGGTGCTATCGAATTGCACGCTCGTCGCGCTCAATTCCAGCGCCACCGCTTGGTCCCTCATCAACTTCAGCATGAAGGCATTTCCTCCGACCAAGTGATGTTTTCCGAAGCGCTGGTTGAACAACCAATTGGGCTGAGTAGCCGCAATGGCACCCCCTTCCACCAGTGGCATGTGGCATGATTGGCACTGGACATTTTCCGCATTGTAGGCAGAGTTTACCCACTCCAAATACGTCGTTTGTTCAAAAAATACCTGTCCTGTCTCCTCTCCCTCCATGTCTTGCGTATGGTTGTATAACGAGTGGCAGCTGGCGCACACTTCACTGTTGCGCATGTGTTCTCCAAACACGGGATTGAATCCTGTTTGTCCGCTCATCAGACCATCCCATGGATTCTCAAATCCACCCCAAGAGACGTTGTCTGGATTGATGGGCAAGTCTCCGTTTGAACGGCCTGCGAGCCCATCGTCATCGATCCCATGGCATGCCGTGCAACCGATTCCATCCAAGCCCAACTCATCCTCGAGCAATTGGTCCATGGTGTAACCATTGGGGCCCACCTTCCCCGTCAAATGCGCTTCGTGGAACCCTTGAGGCGCATGGCACGCGGTGCACAAATTCTCGATGGACTCGCGGTGATTGGGATTGACCAATCCTTCATGGGCCACTTTGGCGCGCCAAAAGGGATCTTTAGCGCTATTGGCCATCATGGTGGCTTGCCAATCAACAACGGGACTCACCGTGTGTCCATTGACATCTACCAGGGCCTCGCCATCAGGATCCGGTGCATGGCAATTCACACAATTTCCAGAACCTGTGAAATACACCCCCTGCTCTGTACAGAGCTCCCCCATTCTCCAACGCATTTCTGCGGCATCATCTCCATGAAACGCCACTTCGGGATCGGCCGCTCCTGAAATCAGAAGCACCAACAGAATGCCCATCATGGGCATAATTAGAGCGAAAGCAGTTTGACGATTCATAGACTTAACAACCGTTGCAGAGGGGTTCAGGTGCAGACACAATATCTTTGTCCCTCAAAGTTAGTCTGCAACCCCTTCTCATGCGATTCATTCATTCCCTGATTTTATCCATTCGTGCATGGATTCCATTCGTTTCGGCTCTCGTGCTTGCCGGACCGTTGGCATCACAAAGTGCCCCGGCAGCCATTGTCGCCGAGCGATTGGTAGCCGCGGACTCTCCTGTTGGAGTGCGGCCCGCTTCGCATGCCATCGACGAAACAAGCCTGCTGATTTTATGCCACAGTGGATTGGTGATGTGGTTCGATGAAACTTCGGGCGAAGTGCGTAAGGAGCCGTTTCTCGATTTGAGCGCCACAGGCTTGGACCTTGTGGATTACGGAATTAGCAGTGAGCAGGGTTTGAATGACCTCATCCTGGACCCCGATTTTGAAGAGAATGGGCTGTTTTACGTTATGTACAACGGCTACCGACCTGATGGCACCGGGAGCATCATCGATGAGCGGCTTCTCTGCTTTGGCACCAATCCTGAGCATACTGTTGCAGATGTCACGCAATGGTTCGAAGTTTTAGAATTGGAGCAGCCTGCACGCGGACACAATGGCGGACAACTCCATTTCGGTCCATTGGATGGCCTGTTGTACTTGTCCACGGGCGATGGAGGTGGAACAGGTACTGGTGAAACAGGCGGCGGAAGCGGTGGAGACGATCACGGCTTGATAGGAAATGGCCAGAATATGGAATCATTGTTGGGTAAAATGTTGCGCATCGAAGTCAACGGATTGGCTCCTTACACCATTCCCGAGGACAATCCATTCGTTGACAATCCTGATGCGTTGGATGAAATTTGGGCGGTTGGATTCCGCAATCCGTGGCGATGGAGTTTCGACCGATTGACGGGCGATAAATTCATCGGAGATGTCGGGGAGGTCGATTGGGAAGAAGTCAATTTTGAACCGGCCAGCTCTACAG
>JAPKAW010000023.1 GCA_028825055.1 Flavobacteriales bacterium
CGCTCCATCAATTCAGCGTATGCTTTTTGATCCTTTTCCTTGGTGGCACGCAAGACCAGCGCATAATCGTAGCGTGCTTTGTCTGATAGGTTTGGATTCACGTCCATGTTTGGCATTGATGCGATCGATGACACTCACCGGTTAAAGTGAGAGGAGATTGGGTGATGCCGCTGCGTTTGGAGACTGTCTCAATCCCAAGAATCCGAATTTCGAAATCCTCGTGACCGGCCAACCTGCCACCCTAACCAGGTATCGAGAAAGGGCTGAACCCAACCCAACCAATACCACGAAGAGGGTGTTCCGCACGCTTGAGCGAATGACCGAAAGTTAAGCATCCTCCACCCCCATCCTCCAAGCAACAGGCCACCGACTATCCATAAAACAATGTGCAAAACCCCTTCCTTAAATCCACTCCAAATCCAAGCTCCCATACTCGCCCAAACCAGCACAGCCGCAATTCTCGGGAACATTAGCCCCCACTGGTGCTTTGTGCTGTAGCGCCATGCGGTGGTCCAATGACGCTGTTTCTGACGAGACCATGCCGACCATGTAACCGGCGCATCGGTGTCCGTTTGGACTGAACGATGAATCAAAGGAACAACATGGATTTCATCCCGATCTAACCACGACTGGACTAACAAATCATCGTCACCAGAAGGTAAATCTTCATGTTCTGAAAACCCTTGAAACAACTCCTTTTTGTACGCCATATTTCGACCTACCCCCATGTATGGATTTCCGGATTGCGCCCACCCAACATACGAACGGGCGATGCGCAAGGCATCCAGCTTCTGGCATGCCCCAAGCAAACCGGAACCAGCCGATCGGAGAGGCAAACTAACTCCAAGAACACCATCTGCACCCGACAGGAATTCCGCGTGCAACTGAAAAAGCCAGAACGCATGACTCGGTATACAATCGACATCCGTAACCGCAATCAGCGGAGTCTTGGCATGACGCACACCCCATTGCAAAGCGTCTTTCTTACCGGGCCGAGAAGCCTCCATTTCAAGCCATTGTATGGGAAAAAGAACCTTCTCCTCCTTGGCCTTAGACCAAAGTGGTTGCAAACCATCCGTCGATTCATCATCTACCAAAACCAACTCCCAAGCAATGCCCCGTTGTTCTTTCAAAGATTTCCATAAGGCATCCCAATGGGACGCCCCGTTTCGGATGCAAATGACCAAGCTTATTCGAGGCTCTTGGCTTTCTAGTGGTGTGAAAGGTGCTGGTTTTTGGACACGAACGCTACGCATTGCCAACCGATGCAACCAGATTTCGTGGCTCCAACACATGACCACCGCAACGCCTGTAGCTGTTGCCGCTATCGGAGAGGCCGTTATAGCGGCGACCAAATCAAATAGCCACACGACCATGATCCATGGAGTCAGTATCAGCGCAGAAAAACCTCATTCATTCACGAACAAAGGCAACGAGATGGCCCCTTGGTCAGCGTGTTCCAAAAGAATGAAATAGACTCCCGGCGTCCATCCTTGGACACCAACATTCGTTGCACCTTGCCCCAGTTTACCAAGAGCTACTTGACGCCCCGTTGCATCGACACAACGCCACTGACCGCCACGCCATTGGTTGGCTTGAATCATAAACTCTCCATTGGCTGGATTCGGATACAACAGTGGAAGCTTAACTCCATCCATCGACGTAACGTCAACCGATTCTGTGCAAAATGTTTCTTGGTCTTCATCTGTATATTCTCCACCTGTAGCCACTGAATTGCCCTGGGGATCCAAAATTTCCCATCCTCCTTCTCCATATTCACAGCACAGTCCATCACCGTAGCTATCCGAAATTTCAAACGTATAACATCCCGCTTCCAAGCACCATTCCAATGCAACTTCCGTCCCATCCAAGTCATCTTGGTAAGGACCTCCTGTATAGAGTACCTGACTCAATTGTCGCAACTCCCAAGTCACCTCGCTGCCGTAATCATCCAAGGTCAAAATCATCTCATAATTGACCGTCGGCCCCGAAAAGGAGCTAAATGAGCCTACAGATGCATTATTGTAAGCATTCTCATCCTCAGCTCCATTGGGGTTTTCAACCCAAACTTCTAATTCATTTGTGCCAGAGGCTACCATTAAAGCCGGCAAATCAATGGATTCAGACTCATATTGTGCAAGCGAACCAGTCCATTCAATGCTTTGCGAAGCCGCTCCATTGAAACTGTAATTCACCGTGGCTGACACCAAATCACTCAACCCCATGTTGGTCAAAGTCACTCCGGGAGAAATGGTTTCAACACCACACACGATGGATTCAGGCAATCCCGTCACTTGCACCCCCGCGTCCACGTCATAGGCTACAGCACCCTCTGGCCAACCGTCCAAAATCAAAACACCCGAATTGGCCGGATCCAACCAGTCCCAAAGCCGGGTCGAAGCTGACGATCCATCCCAGCTAACGTCAAACCTTCCATAGTAATCGACGAGTCCATTGTTCACAGAACCAGAACAAGCTGCTGACCCACCATACAATTGTCCGACGACACGGTGGTTTTGATCAAATAAAGGAGAACCTGATGATCCAGGCTCGGTGACTCCATCTTCCCATTGGTTGATATACCACACCGCAGCGCCAGCGGCATTTTGAGCATTGGGTCCGTCTTCATCAAAACAGATCTTCTTGACGTCACCACTCGGGTGGTGGATCCCTGTCACAGTGGATGGGTTCTCTCCAGTAGCATCCCAACCGGCATACTGCACGTTATACGATACAGGCGGCGCTTCACTCAATTCCACTAACGCAAAGTCACTTCCTGCGTTGCTCGCCTTCAAGGTGCCTCCACTTACAACGTCAGAGGTCGGTGCGCTGTTCGTATTGCCCGTACAGTCAGCGATTTCATGATTGAACAAATAAATCCAATTGTTGGGATTCCCTAAACAGTGGTTGGCCGTCAAGAAATAGGGTGTTCCATCTTGCGCCGTGTTGTTGACTAAAGCCCCTGTACAAGCAGCAAATCCGCCTTGTAAAATAAGCGCGACACTCTTGCTTTCCGTTGCCCATGGAATGCCCTCTGGACAATTTACATTGATGTTGCAAGCACCTGAATTGCCATAGGGTCCTCGATTTTCCAAAACAGCCTCTGGTCTAAATACACTGCGATACGCGTGCACGACTTGTGCAATATGAAGGTCCGCTTCAAAAGCGGCATTCAAGGGCTCGTGGTACTCGATCACCACAGAAGAACCCGCCGTTTGACCAATGGCCAGACTGCCCCATTCTTTGTTATTTCGGTGGTCAAACGCTCCAATAAAGTCAGTTCGAGCCGCATTCCAAACAAACAACTTTGCTCCTTTAGGCAACTCGAATTCATCGAAATAGAAACTCAAAGCCAATGCATCAGGTGAATCAAATTGCATTCGCCAAATCCGCTCATTCGCACTCACTGTCCATTGGCCATGCTGGGCAGGTGATAAATCCACTTCAAACTCAACCCCAAAACGCCAAGGCACTTCTTTGTACGTATCCGTTACAGCATCCTCTGCGGCCAATGCCATCCGGTCGATCGCCGGCATCCGGAACGTTGGTACATCTTCCAAAAGGACATCCCAATCAGGAGAGCCTCCTCTGCTAATTTGGGCTATCGAAAGCTGCGAAAAAGAAAGGGCGATGAAACAGACGATGCCCGATCGAAGAGAACGCTGGAGATCAGTCATAGGAAAAGGGTAAAATCAGAGAGTCTAAAAGAATGATTGTCGTACCATGGGGAGACAATTTGTAACGCGACAAATCAAACATTTGTTCATTTCGGATCAAGGCGCGGCATGGGTCTCCCGTTGATTCATGGACAAGAATTACGGGCTGTTTCGGCGGCAAACTTTTCATCGCCGGTCCGGACGTCACCAAGCTGAATCTGTGATCACCGCATCCACCGCCATAACCGACGATCACTCGCAGAGAATCTCCAATCACATCAGCCGAGATCACTTCAACCGAAGCGTTTTTCCAAGAAGGACCGGGAAGTTCCATTGAACGCGATACACCTGGATTCAAAGCCTCACGTGGAAGCCCTTTTTGATCTTGGCATCCGGAGCATAAAACCAAGAATAAAATGCCCACAATGGAGCACATCTTAGAGCTAACTTTTGGCATGGTCGAATATAAGTCAACAACTACGAACCACTTGAACACCGATGTCATAAAGACTTGACATTCAAGCACCGACCTTATTCCAATCAGCGGATATCAATGAGATAGGGCATGCGCGCTTGCACACGATCACCCGACTCCAACATCCTATGCACACGCATCAATTCAAGCGTTTGAAGTTGAGACATTCCCATGTGCTCCAAGACTTCGCCTGCTACAGTTACCCCTGCGAATTCTTCGATGAAGGCTTCAATTGGATTCTTCATTTCAGGCAAGTACACGACGTCATCTTTTCCTAGTGAATCCAACCCGGCCAGCTCAACTGCTCCAGCGATGGCATCATCTAAGTTTCCGATAACATCAACCAGACCGCGTTCTTTTGCATCCGACCCGGTCCAAACCCGTCCACGAGCCATTTCATTCACTTCATCAAAGGACTTGCCACGGCCGTCCGCAACAATTGAAACGAAGTCATTGTAGATATCCGTGATTGATGCGTTCAAAGCTTCCATCTGCAACGCATCCAACGGCTCATCCAAGCCGATTCCAGCATGAGGGTGTGTGCGGACATCATCAAAAGCCAATCCCATTTTGTCCTTGAGCAATTCACCGGCATGTGGTAACATTCCAAAGACACCGATCGACCCCGTAATCGTTGTCGCATTGGCATAAATCCGATCGGCCCCAGCGCTGATGTAATACCCGCCTGAAGCGGCTAAATCACCCATACTGACCACCAGTGTCTTTCCGGCTTCTTGCAACAATTGTGTTTCTCTCCAAATCACATCGCTAGCCAAAGCGGACCCTCCAGGACTGTTCACGCGCAGAACGACCGCTTCCACATCCGGAGCAAGCCGTGCTTGACGCAACGCTTTGGACAAGGTCTCAGATCCAATTGTTTGGTCATCTCCCTCTCCTGATTCAATGGCACCCACCGCATAGATCACAGCCAAGCGACCGCCAAGAGGCTCCTCCTCTTCCTTCTCCCCTTCCGGCTCTTCCATAAAGCTCATGAAGCTTAACTCCAGACCGGCTTCTTCCATCGTCGGCATGAGATAGTCACTGAATGTCAAATATTCCGGTTCCTCACCGACTTGCTCACGAACCCAATCTTTCACCTCATCCTCATACATCAACCCATCAAACAGGCCGACATTGACACCGTCTTCTGCCACACGCAGGGACAGCGTCGCTGCAATCTCATCGACCTTGTCTTCACTCAAATTGCGTCCTGAAGCAATGCCAGAACGTACTTCACCCCAAATTCCATCCAGCAATGCATTCATCTGTTCGCGATTGGCATCACTCATGCTCGTTCGCGTAAAGGGCTCAACAGCACTCTTAAATTGGTTGTCGGGCCCTCTCAACACGGTCATCTCCACACCGAGCTTATCCAACATCCCTGTGAAATAAGTCGTTTGTAAACGCATGCCACTGAAATCCGCAAAACCGTTGGGATGCAGGAACACTTCATCAGCGACCGAACCAAGGTACATGGCACCCATCGTGGTCACTTCACTCCATGCCATGATCCACTTGCCTGAAGATTTGAACGTTTCTAAACCCGCGCGTAAATCCTCCATGGTCGATGGTGATGCCGCCACTGATGTCAGGTTCAAGTACAGCCCTTCTACGTCGTCATCCTCGGCAGCCTCCTCCAAGCCTTTTAAAATCTCAAGCAATCCCAATCCTGAATCCGATCCCCCTCCTCCAATTTCAATGGACAATCCTCCTGCTCCACGCTCCATGATGGGGCCGTTTAGTTTCATGACCAATACGGTCGGCTCTTCGAGCCCTTGATCTTCATCTATGTCATCCGCTTCGAATGCTGAAGCAAACCCTCCAACCAAAGCTCCTACAAAAATGAAAATCAATATTGTGCCGCTAATAAGCAGTGCAGCAGATGCTCCCACAAATGAGGAGAGGGTGTTTTTCAAAAAAGACATGGAAATTGATTTATTAAGGTGAGTCAAATCTAATGGTTGGTCCTTGAGTAATTTCAATCGGCAAGCAGATTTGTGACTGAATGCGCTCGAATTGAGTATTTCTTAACATATTCAAACATGATTCAACCGAACGTGTTTTCACACCATGTTTGCAACGTGAAGCGAAGACACTTTATCGGTCTTGGAAGCAACCTGGGAGACCGGGAGCATTTGCTTGACAAAGCAATCCAAAAGATGCAGGAGTTGTGGGGTGTTTTGCCGCGATTTTCCAACCGGTACAATACCCCTGCTTGGGGAATGCCCGAGGGCACGCCTGATTTTTTAAATCAAGTGGTCTTGCTGGCATGGGACCATCCTCCTGCTCCGGAATCTATCATGCACGATTTGTTGGAAATTGAAAAGGAATTGGGTCGCACCCGCATTGAAAAGAACACAGGGTACGCATCTCGCACCATGGACTTGGATTTACTCGCAATCGAGGGAGTGGTTTGGAACACTCCCAAGCTCACCTTACCCCATCCGCGTATGCACCTGAGGAAATTCGTACTGCTTCCAATGGCTGAGTTGGCTGGTGATGTTCGTTCAACCCCAGATGGACCTAGCGTTGATGAACTGTTGAGCACGTGTCCGGATGTATCTTCGGTGCAGCTTTGGCCCTCTCCTAGATTGTAGAATTGAAACTTGGACCTTCCTCTCGTGAAATCCCCTTATGCATACATTGCCATTGAAGGCAACATCGGCGCTGGAAAATCCACCTTTGCAGCGATTTTAGCAGATCACTTGGGCAGTGATTTGATGCTCGAACAATTTGAAGAAAACCCTTTTTTGAAGCCGTTTTATGAAGATCCCGAGCGCTATGCCTTGAGTGTTGAATTGGCCTTTGTCAGCGATCGATATCGTCAACTCAAGCAGCGATTGGGTGCACGCAATTTGTTTCGACAAAAGCTTATCGCTGATTACAGCTTTGTAAAAAGCATGATTTTTGCAAAGGCCAACTTGCCCGCTGCTGAATTCAAGCTTTTTCAGACCATGTTCAAACTGATGGAAGCAGACGTGGCCACTCCTGAAGTCACCGCTATTTTGCATCCGAGCCCTGAAAAAATCCGAGCGCAGATCAAGGCACGCGGTAGGAGTTATGAGCAGGACATCACCCAAGAGTACCTCGATAAAATCGCATTGCATTACCAGCAACACTATCGTTACGCTCGCGGCTCCCGTATTCTTTGGATTGACACGACCGATTTGGATTTTGTGTCCAACCCTGAAGATGCGCAAAGACTTATCGATTTAATTCTCACGCCAAGAAAACCCGGTGTGTACGAATTGACTCCATAACGATCTCTGCGATTATCTTGCGTTCATGCGCAGATCAGATTTCCTCAAAGCAAGCAGTTTCCTCGGATTGGGCGGCCTACTCAGTTCCTTTTCCAAAGCACCGCGACACCCTGAAGATTTTCCGGACTACATCGCCGAAAAAGTCAAGACGGCCGGGATTGACGGCAGTGCCTTTGACCTGAAGGCAGAAGCCCTCCCAAAAGTTCGGATTGCTTTATTCGGATTGGGCAATCGCGGACAGAGCTTAATTGATATGTTGCAATGGCTCGTTCAACAGGGCCATGCGGAGATCACCGCGATCGCCGATGTCAATGGCACCAAGGTCAATAAGGCACTGGAACAAATCCGCAGTTTTCAATCAAGCGTTCCTCAAGTTTTCACAGGCGAAGAGCTAGCCTGGAAAGCGGCCATGCGGACAGAAGTTGCAGACCTTGCTCTCATATGTACTCCTTGGGAATGGCACACCCCCATGGCACTCGAGGCCATGCGGAATGGTTTGCATGCGGCATCTGAAGTCCCCATCGCGTATACTCCAGAAAACAGCATTGAGCTGATTCGAACTGCGGAAGAGACTCAACAGCATTGCATCATGCTGGAGAATTGCTGCTACAACCGGGAAGAGCTGTGGATCCTGAAAATGATTGAAGAAGGAGTCTTTGGCACGTTGACCCATGCGGAATGCGCTTACATACATGACCTCCGACAATTGATGATTGACCCTTCGTATTACGAAGACCGCTGGCGCTTGCGCCACCACCTCGAGCGCAATGGCAACCTCTACACCACACACGGACTTGGCCCCGTCTGCATGTATTTTGACATTCTACGCGGCGACAATTTGACGCACTTGACTTCGATGAGTTCGCGGGAAGCGGCTTTGTCCGAAGCGCTAGCAGCCTCGGATGATAGGGAGTTGCGCAAGATGTCCAAGCAAGTTGTCTGTGGCGATGTCAACACCACATTGATCGGCACGGCTCAAGGGCGATCCATCATGCTGCAATTCGACGTGCACAGCGGACGACCTTATACGCGATTGGACAAGGTTATTGGATCGAAAGCGGCCCACTATGGTTACCCATCTCGTTTGTACATCGACCATGGCGCCTCTTGGGGCGGACACAACTGGTTGGAAGATGAGCAAAAAAGCGAATTCCGAGATCAGTACGAACACCCACTTTGGAGCCGCTTGCAGCGCCTTGCAGACGATCACCAACAGGGCCACGGCGGTATGGATTTCATCATGATGTACCGATTAATTCGCTGCTTGAATCTTGGCGAATCACTCGATTTAAATGTGTACGATGGAGCTCTTTGGTCTATGGTTGGAGCCTTGTCCGAAGCCTCTGTAGCATCGGGATCCAAGCGCATGGACATTCCAGATTTGACCGCAGGGCGCTGGAAACAATCCGTTCCTCACCCTGTCGGTCGAGACATTTAAGCCGTGACGCCCAAGACTTCAGCCATCTTCGCTCCAATGTGAGCGGGGCTGTCGACCACGTGCACACCGCATTCGCGCAACACACGCTTCTTGGCTTCAGCAGATTCTTCCTCGCCACTGACAATGGCACCAGCATGGCCCATGGTACGCCCTTTGGGAGCAGTAACTCCTGCGATGAACCCAACGACAGGCTTTGTGCCGTGCTCCTGAATCCAACGTGCAGCTTTAATTTCTAAATCGCCTCCGATTTCACCGATCATGATGATGCCGTCGGTATCGTCATCGGCCATGAGCAGCTGCACGGCCTCCAGGGTGGTGGTACCAATGATGGGATCTCCTCCGATACCGATGGCTGTGGACTGTCCCATCCCTGCTTTGGTCACTTGGTCAACGGCTTCATACGTTAAAGTGCCTGACTTGGAAACAATACCAATCCGCCCCGGTGTGAAAATGAAACCAGGCATGATGCCCACTTTGGCTTCTCCAGCCGTGATGATGCCTGGACAATTCGGACCGATTAAAGTGCAGTCTCGGCTATCCACATAGGTTTTCACACGGGTCATATCAGCAACGGGAATTCCCTCAGTGATGGCGACAATCACACCAATACCGGCATCAGCCGCTTCCATAATCGCATCCGCTGCAAATGCTGGCGGAACAAAAATGATGCTGGTGTCGGCTCCGGTTGCCGTCACGGCTTCACTCACTGTATTGAATACCGGCTTGCCCAAATGTTCCTGACCTCCTTTGCCTGGAGTCACGCCTCCCACCACTTGCGTGCCGTAGTCAATCATCTGTCCAGCATGGAAAGTTCCTTCACTGCCGGTAAATCCTTGGACAATGATTTTAGAGTCTTTGTTGACGAGTACGCTCATGATTCAGTGGATGTAGTTGTTCGCGCCGCGAATTTAGGCGAATTTCGCACCATGAACCGAGGAATTGCCGCAGCTTTTGATGGGAAAACCATTTGTGCCTTGTCTACACCCTTGGGAATGGGCGGAATAGCCGTAATTAGGGTGTCTGGTCCAGACGCATTTGACTTGGCCAATCAGGTCTTTTCGAAGGACCTCGCTGCTTTGGAATCGCACCGCGCCGTATTTGGTATTCTTCGGAACGCCGCAGGTGAGACCGTCGACGAGTGCTTGGCGACCGTATTCCGAGCGCCCGGAACCTACACGGGCGAAAACACAGTGGAGTTTGGGGTACACGGCTCCACCTTCATTCAAACGGAAGCCGTCCGGGCTTTGATGGATGCGGGGTGTCGCCATGCTGGGCCGGGCGAATTCACAGCTCGCGCTTTCCTCAATGGCAAGATGGACCTGACCCAAGCAGAGGCCGTTGGCGATTTGATCGCTGCGGAACATGCTGGTGCTCACCGGCTGGCCATGGAACAACTCAAAGGAACGTTCGCCAAAGAAATCACCGCCTTGCGCACCGAGCTGATCGGGTTTGCGGGATTGCTTGAATTGGAATTGGACTTTGCCGAAGAAGACGTCGAGTTTGCAGACCGTGCTCGCTTTGATCAGTTGCTGGAAACCTTGATTGCACGCATCGCGAATTTGGCCGATTCATTCCGCAAGGGGAATGCCATTCGAGACGGTATTCCTGTCGCGATATTGGGCGCACCGAACCGAGGTAAATCCACCTTACTCAATGCGTTACTCGGTGACGACCGGGCGATCGTCAGCCCCATCCCCGGTACCACACGTGACACCATTGAAGACACGTGTGTATTGGGATCATCCAAGTTTCGCTTTACGGATACCGCGGGGATTCGAGCGACCGATGACGCAATCGAATCCGAAGGAATTCGCAGGGCGTGGCAAACGGCGAAACGTGCTTCCTTGGTTTTGTATGTGCTCGATGCGAGTCAAGACACGGTGGCCGAAGCCAACGCAGCCTTGAGTGCTTTGGAAATCGGACCCGAAACGGACGTGATCGCGTTGTGGAACAAGACCGATTTGGCAGATGCGCCTAAATTGTCCGGTTGGGAGAGCCTTTCTATTGCTGCCGCCGAAGGGAAGGGCATCGAGGAATTGAAAATCCGATTGGAAGCGCTGGGGCTTACAGACGATTCAGAATCGTCGATCATGGTCACCAACCTTCGGCACTACGAAGCCCTCATGGAATCCAATGCATCCTTGGTTACCACACGATCCGGACTGTCCAACGGAATACCCGGTGACCTCGTTGCTAGCGATGTCCGGCAGGCGCTACACCACCTCGGCACCATTACAGGAGAAATTGACCCAGAGGACATCCTCGATCACATCTTCGCGAACTTCTGCATCGGAAAGTAACCGACACAAACCAAACAGATAACAACTGAAGCTAAAGCCTATATATCATTGGGCTTTCAGGGGGGTATTCATTCTTCGGTGTCTTTTATGCAGCGAGCGGAGAGGCCGTAACGTTTGTCATTGTTGTTGCGGAAGACCTCAGTGGTCCAAAAATAGAGTCCGCGAAACCACCCGTAGGTCTCATTCGGCGAAGCGGACCAGAAATAACCGCTGCTGCCTTCAAACATGCAGTCACCATTGAGGTTCCGGTAGCCACCAGCCAAACCTGAAAAACCGCTCGTATTCGTGCCGTTCCAAGAGGGCGAATCCGTTGGAGATGATTTCATCTCAGTCCCTTGGTCAGTGCCGCGATAGCCCTCCGAATTCGCATCCGATTCACTCATGTACAATTCTATCTCCAGCGTCATGTAATCTTCGTCCGTTGGCGAGTGCCAACCAATCGGACACAGGCCGCGTGTATCATCAACCGCGTACCAATTGTACAAGCGACCATAGTCAGCGAGCATTGCGGGGTCGTAGTCCGGACCAAAGACTCCTATGTAAACCGCCTGCGCACCTTCGCTAGTTGTAATCCATTCAGCATTCGCCAAGTCTCCTGGAATCGCATCGCCGTTGGCGTAATACTCGTTGCGAAGGTTTTCCGCAAACCAACATTGCTCCCCAATCTGCACCGTGGCGTAATCGTAGCCGTGATAGTTCATCGGATCGCCGCAAGTGAATTCGGAAGTTTCGGGCTCTTCAGAAACACAACCCGTCCCAAACACCGATAACAACTGCATCAGGTCCTCAACTCCTATCACGCCGTCGCCATCGAGGTCTTCAGGACAGAATGAGTCTGTTGGAATACATCCACCTAAATCAGCATCCCAAGTCGTTCCTTCAAGGCAACATCCAGGCCCAGGACAACACGAATAAACGCACTCCTCGCCTTCGCATTCGGCTAGTGTATTGTAGTTACAGGCCTCGGCTTCCATACAGCCTGAAGGAATGCAGCTGCCGTCGTCTGAGGTGGCTTCTGAGTCGAAATTGCATGCGGTTTCGTCGGTGCAGCCAGATATAGGAATCTCTACAGTATACAAAGCTTCAATTTCAGCTTCAGTTAGAGCTCTATCCCAGAACCCTACTTCATCGATGAGTCCAGTTGTATATTGATTATCTGCTCCACCTCCTATGTAGAATGCATTTGAGCCTAAATAGCAACCCCCTCCCCAATTTGCAGAATTCATGTTTACAAACAGCTCACCATCCACATAAAAACTCGCTGTTTCGACACCAGACACGATGACCAAATGATGCCACTCATCATTAATGTCTAATGAAGAATAAGGGTTATAAAAGCAGTTAGAATGAAGATCTATATTGGTGCCTGAATGATTATAGGCATAAGCAAACGTATGTTGACCATAATTCCCCAATTGAAAAAACAAATCATAGGGTTGACCACCAGCATCACCCTGAGAGAGAAGCCAAATCGACAATGTGATTTCACTTGGGTTATTTAATCCAACCAATGACCCATTGACATATGAGGAAACGCCATTAAATGATCCTGCACTATTAACAGTGCCAAAGCGATCTGTGACAAAAGAAACGCCATTGTTTTGACCATTGTTACCATTTCCACTCTCATCATTCGCATTTCCATTAAAAGGATACCACGCCACCAACCCGTCGGAAGGCACGTAATCTGGAAGATTTTGGGAATTTGCGGATAGGCACACAGCGCACAGGGCCATGCACAAAATCAAGAGTTTCGCTTGCATCACAGTCAATTTGGTTATAGCTAATATAAACCATTATCAACCAATGAACTACAATGGGCATTACAGGCGCAACCAAACCGCACCCCTGTTCCTTAGGGAAATAGTTTGGTTTGGTTATTCAACTATGAACTGAGCAAACACCGCTTAGAAGGCTTGATTGTACCTCATAGGTATAAACCTTTGATAATCAGCGCCAATCTCGCTGTAGCTTAAGCCTTCGTAGTCTCGCATCAGCAGGACGGAACGCTGGATGGCACTGAGCTTTTCGAGTGCGTCGTGCAGGTGCTGTTGCACATCATGGGCGGGTTCAGAACCGGAGACGGCATGACCTTCTTCCACCTCGGCAACCGGCTTACGCCGCCTGATCAGATCAGATCAATGCACCGGTTGTGTACCGAGGTGAACAGGTAGCTTTTTTCCTTGCCCGGGGTGACGTTGTGTCGCTTGAGCCAAAACCGTTCGAAAACGTCCTGCACGGCGTCTTCGCCCAACATGGAGACCGAAAAGCGGAAGAGTCCGTCGGCGAAGTCGTCTACACATTGATTGAACGAAGCACTCGTCATTGGTTTAAAGACGCGGGAAGGGGCGTTTTGTTACAGAACGGTAAAAACACGGCTGAAATTGAAGCCGAAGTGGATAACAGCAGCAAGAAAAAACAAAAATACATCTCCAAATCTCGAAAACGAGGTAGCATTTTGATAGCCCATTGTTCAAATCTCCAGGTTCCTGATCTTCTAGGAAAAATTGCACAGATGACTTCTAACGAGATGCAAATGAAACTCGACGTGAATGGAATGTAGAATGCGGCGGAAATGCCTGACCTTCGTCATTCAACGAACTTGCGCCATGGACAACATCCCGCCTTGCCCTCAATGCCAATGCATTTATGCATACTCCAACGGCATGTTATTGAATTGTCCAGAATGTTTTCATGAGTGGAGCCTTGAAGCCGCTCCGGAATCACAAGAAACCGATGATTCGGATCAGGTCTTGGACTCCAATGGCAACCCGCTTCAAAACGGAGACTCCGTTATTGTCATCAAGAACTTGCCCGTCAAGGGAGCGCCGAAGCCGGTCAAAGCCGGTACCAAGGTGAAGAACATTCGCTTGGTCGATGGCGAGCATGACATCGCGTGCAAGATTGATGGGTTTGGTGCCATGGGGCTCAAGTCGGAGTTTGTCCGGAAGGCCTGAGGCGACAAGCCAAAACAACTCAATCTACCTCTAGAACCCAGGCCGTCCAGGCGGGCACTTCAAGCGTGATAGAGGCAGCCATGCGCTCTCCGGTCAATGCGTTGGTCAGACGTGCATCTGCAGGAAGCACTTCGTGAAAACGGGACAAATCCAAGGTCTCTGACAAATCGCCTTGATTCAAGATCACCATGATTTTCTGATCCTCATTGAATCGGAAATACACATAGGTACCGGCCTCCGGCACGTAATGCTTGACGTAACCTCCATGAACCGCTGAAGCGGTCTTGCGCCATTGTAGCAACTCGCTGAATTCTGTCTGAAAGTTCAAGGCTTCTGCAGTCAAGCCCTCACCGGTAAACGCATTCACCGCATCGCCCTTCCACCCCCCAGGAAAATCACTGCGGATATTGCCGTGGCTATCGTCTCCGGTATTGGACATGAGAAACTCGGTACCATAGTAGAATTGCGGAGTACCGCGCATCGTCGCAACAAACACCAGAGCCAATCGAGTTTTACGGGCATCGTCTCCCAACTGGGTATGGATCCGGCTCATATCGTGGTTGTCCGGGAAAATGATGTGGTCGTCCGGATGCTCATACAGAAAATCATTGCCCAGCATCTCATACAAACGGACCCAATTGGAATGCCAGGCCTCCTCTTCCGTGAGGCTTTTGACCAACGCATCGTGGAGCGGAAAATCGAGCAATCCTGGCAAACATGAGGTGTAGCCATTGGCATTCACCTGATCGCGCTGCCAGTAGGCCAATACCGCCGGATTCAAACTCCATTCTTCCCCACAGATATTGAATTCCGGATAGGCCGCCATGATTTCACACGTCCAGCGGCTCATGAATTCCGCATCCGAATACGGGTAGGTGTCCATCCGAATTCCGCCGAGGCCCAGATACTCAATCCACCAGATGGTATTTTGAATCAGGTAATCCCCCAACAAAGGTTGGCGCTGGTTCAAATCAGGCATGGTTTCCACAAACCATCCGTCTGTGAAGGCCTGAACGTCCGATTGTGCGGCATAGGGATCCCGCAAAGACGTGCGTCGGTGTGTGGTGGGCGCGAAGGTTCCTCCGTGATTGATCCAATCTTCGGTGGGCGGATCTGCAATCCAGGGATGCTCATCGCCGCAGTGATTCATGATCATGTCCATGATCACCTTCATGTCCCGATCGCGGGCTGCGTCCGCCAACTCCCGGTATTCAGCATTCGTTCCAAAACGCGGATCTACGCGGTAGTAATCGGTCGTAGAATAGCCGTGGTAAGACCACTGGGGTTGGTCATTCTCCAAAATGGGATTCAGCCAAATGGCCGTAAATCCCATGCGATCTAAGTAGTCGAGGTGCGCTTCAATTCCGGCAACATCCCCCCCATGGCGGCCGTGATCATCTTCGCGACTCACGCCTTCACGGAGCCCCTTGACCTCATCGTTGTCCGGATTGCCATTGGCAAAACGGTCGGGTGTAATGAGGCAAAT
>JAPKAW010000024.1 GCA_028825055.1 Flavobacteriales bacterium
CAACGATCGCATCATGAGCGGCAAGCGATTCGAATTTGTTTGGCGCTGTGATAAAAGGATGGGCTGTGAGCCGTGCAATATGTTCTGCAACCCGCACATCATAGCCCTCTGGGGTATTGATGCCGGTTCCAACAGCCGTCCCCCCCAGAGCCAATTCAGATAAATGATCCAGTGTATTACGAAGGGCATTCATGCCATAATCCAACTGAGCAACATAGCCACCAAACTCCTGCCCGAGCGTGAGAGGAGTAGCATCCATCAGGTGCGTTCTTCCAATCTTAACCACGTCGCTGAATGACTGGGCCTTTCGATCCAATGCATCCCGTAATTTTTGCACTCCAGGAAGTGTCGTTTCAACCACCATCTGGTAAGCCGCGATGTGCATCGCAGTGGGATACGTGTCATTCGAGGATTGCGATTTGTTCACGTCATCGTTTGGATGAACCGGGCGCGTTCCTTGCCCCAAAGTTCCTCCGCTTAAAATGTGTGAACGATTTGCAACCACTTCGTTGACGTTCATATTAGACTGTGTTCCTGACCCCGTCTGCCACACTACAAGCGGAAATTGATCGTCCCATTTGCCGGCGATGATCTCATCGCAAACAGTGGCAATCAAATCCCTCTTTTCCGTCGCAAGCCCTCCCAATTCTGCGTTTGTCAGTGCCGCTGCCTTTTTTAAAAACGCAAAGGCGCGTACAATCTCAATAGGCATGGAGGCTGGCGGACCAATCCTGAAGTTGTTACGAGAGCGCTCCGTTTGAGGCCCCCAAAGAGCATCTATCGGAACATTTACATCGCCAATCGTGTCCTTCTCAACTCGAAATTCGTTCATGGTTTCTTCACATTGGGGCCGTTATGCGGAAGCTTTTGCTCCCGAACCGGCTTGCATCAAAAAAGCTTTTAAAAATCCATCAATGTCTCCGTTCATCACGGCATCCACATTTGACGTCTCGTGACTTGTTCGCACATCTTTGACCATTTTATATGGCTGCATAACATAGGATCGAATCTGTGACCCCCACTCAATCTTCTTCTTCCCCGCTTCAATCTCGGCGCGGGCCTCATGCCTTTTCGCCAATTCCATTTCATAGAGCTGCGACTTCAACAACTGCATCGCCTTCTCCTTGTTTCCAAGTTGGGATCTTGTTTCCGTGTTATCAATCACAATGCCCGTTGGCGCGTGGCGCACACGAACGCCTGTTTCAACCTTGTTTACGTTCTGACCTCCCGCTCCACCAGATCGGAATGTTTCCCATGTGATGTCCGCCGGACTCACCTCAATTTCAATCGTGTCATCCACGAGGGGATACACATAGACCGACACGAATGACGTGTGCCTTCTTGCTTGGCTATCAAACGGACTAATGCGAACCAATCGATGCACTCCATTCTCACTTTTCAACATGCCAAAAGCAAAAGGACCTTCGAACTCCAAAGTCACTTGCTTAATTCCTGCCACATCGCCTTCTTGAAAATCCAATTCCTTTACCTTGAATCCGGCTCGATCACCATACATCCTGTACATACGCATGAGCATCGAAGCCCAATCGCAACTCTCTGTTCCTCCCGCCCCTGAGGTGATCTGCATGACTGCATTGAGGTTGTCCTCTTCTGCGCTCAGCATGTTTTTAAACTCCAATTCTTCTATGGCAGAAACCGCCATTTTACTCGCTTCGTCGACCTCTGAAGCCTCTGCCTCTCCCGCTTTGACAAATTCATACAAAACCTGGATGTCTTCAACGGAAGATGAGCATGCCGCGTGGCTTTCTGTCCATGTTTTCAAGAATCGCAAACGGCGCATCACCGATTCCGCCTCCTTGGAATTCGTCCAGAAATCCGGATCCTGTGTGCGTTTTTCCTCCTCTGCTATTTCAAGCAATTTGGAATCAATGTCCAGGTATACCCGCAATGCCTCCACGCGTTTGCGCAAGAGGTTGAGTTGATCAGTCGTTATCATACAGGACAAAAGTAATCAGCGAGAGCCCAATGCCGCGAGAGAAGCCAATATGTCCTGCACATTGTATCCCTTGTTCATTAAAAATCGGATAACTCGATCCCGACGCTCAGGCAATTCAGAGGCTCGACGTTGGACCAACTCGTTCAAGGCATCAAGAACCACCTCTCGAGACACTGCATCCACCGCAATCTGGGCTCGAGACATGGGGATTCCTTTGGACCGAAGTCCTGCAACAACACGATATGGGCCCCATTTTTTGTGTTCCACATGCACTCTCACGTACGCCTCAATGTACCGATCTTCCGATATGAAATCTTCTTTCATCATCAGCCGGATAGCCTGCTCTGACTCGCCTTCCGAGCCACCCCAGAGAAGGATTTTTTTTCTAGCATCCAACGTGGATCGCTCTTGCATTGAACACCATTTTCTCAATCGACCCAGCCATTCCTCCATCGCAATTGTTTCTATTTGTTCGAAAATAGCTTGAAAACAGGGGTTTGCCCGATATTTGCATTTAGAAATTTTAAACCCTGACCGATGCGGTCCGAGATACTTACCCGTATCCAAGCCTTGCTCCAGCAAGATGACTTGGAAGCCATTCGCCAAGATGTTCGTTCTGCCATGGATGAATTCCGTGCACTCACAAACGATGAAGTGCGCAAGCAACGCGAAGCATGGGCCGCGAGCGAAAAAGAGCCTGATGCTATTTTTGAATACCAAGGCAGCCCTGAGGAGCTAGCATTCGAAGAGACCATCACGGCATTTAAAGAGCGCGAGAAAATTTGGCGCAAGCAAGTGGCTGAAACGCAAAAAGCCAATCTTGAAAAGAAGCTGGCCATGCTCGAACAACTGCGCCAGACGATTCAAGAAGAAGAAAACATCAGTGCGGCCTTTGCTGTTTTCAATGAGGTGCGAGAACAGTGGGATGCTGTCGGGGATGTTCCTGGGGATCAATTCAAGGTGGTTTACGATCAGTATTATCGCCTTCGGGATGAGTTTTTCTACAACATCAATATCTACAAAGAGCTTAAAGAGCATGACCTCAAGGTCAATTTGAAGAAGAAAGAAGCGTTGCTCCTTGCTGCTCAAGCTTTAGCAAGTGTTGAAGGAATCCGTGAGAGAGAAAAGCAAGCGCGCGCAATTCAGAAGCAATGGCTGGACGTCGGCCCTTCTCCTCGTGAGAATTACCAAGAGTTATCGACTCAGTTTTTCGCAGTTATCCGGCCAATATTTGATGAAGTCAAGGCGCATTTCGATGAAATCCGCGCCTCATTTTCTGTTCACGCAACCGAAAAAGAGAGCTTGATTGAGCAATTGCGCGAAGCCGTCGCCGACGAAGTCGAAGCGAGCCACAGCGGGTGGCAAGGCGCAACCGCCAAAATCATTGCATTGCAAAATGCTTGGAAGGCTACTGGGTTCGCTGGAAAAGATCAAAACGAAGTCCTTTGGGGGAAGTTTCGTGAATTAGCCGATGTTTTCTTTCAAAAGAAACAGCTTTTTTACGACGCCCAAAAAAGTGTTGGCAAGCAACATAAACTTGAGAAAGTCAGTCTTCTTGAGCAAGCGGAAGCAACCGCTGCTAGTACAGATTGGAAAACTGCAGTTCCCAAAATGATGGCGCTGCAAAAGGCTTGGAAAGAAGTTGGCCCTTGCCCTCCAAGCGAGGAACAACGTCTGTTCCGTCGTTTTCGAAAAGTACAAGACCAATTCTTCACTGCGCGCAAGGCAGAGTTTGCTGGACGCGATGCTGAGGAAAAGAAAAATCTTGAAACCAAAGAAGTCCTACTCAAGGAAATTGAAGCGTTCTCTTTAAGCGGTGAACGAAAAGCAGACTTGGACGCTTTGAAAGAGTTTTCCTCACGCTGGAATAAAGTTGGATTCGTCCCTCGAAAAGCCATGGATAGCGTGATGGATCGCTATCGAGCTGCCGTGGATGGTTTATATGACTCGCTGAGCGCACAGCGGTCAGAGCGTGCTGTTGAGACCTACAAGCAACGGGTTGACCATCTGGTCAGCTCTAGTCCACAACAAGTCCGTCGCGAGCAAGGCATCTTGCGAGAAAAGATGGATCGATTGAAATCTCGTGTTACCAAAACAGAGGAGAATCTGGAGAGATTTACCGGAAAAGGGGCAGAGGCCATTCGCGATCAATATGAAAAATCCATGGAGGCGGACAAACGCGAAATGGAGGATATCAAAACAAAATTGATGTTGTTGCGCCAAGCTTCACAACAGGAATCGAAGCCCGAAAACCCTGCTGCGTCTTAACGCGACGATTCGTGCATATTTCTCGGCAATAACCGGCATCTGTATCCCTCCTCCTGAAGCCAGGTGAGGTAAGGTCTCAGTATAGGCAACATGCGGGCAGACGCTCGGGGAGAGTCGTGAAAAACAACAATGGAGCCTGGTCGCGTGTTGATCATTAGCTGTTCTAAACACGACGACGGTGTGTTTTTCACGTCAAAGTCTGCGCTCAGCACATCCCACATGACGATTTGAGTATGAGGATGTAGCGCCGCAGCTTGTGCCTTTGTGATGCGTCCATACGGGGGGCGAAACCAAGGGCTTTGAACAAGCTGTTGACACTCCAAATAACTGCGCAAATAAGCCATCTGCCCTGTGCCCCATCCAGAATCATGCCGCTGGGTGTGATTTCCAATGCCATGACCAGCACCACGCAGTTCATCCAAGACCTCGGGATAACTAGCCACGTTATCTCCGACGCAAAAAAAGGTAGCCAGGCTGCTGAATTCCGCCAAGACCCCCATCACTTCACGCGTGATTTCGGGATGAGGCCCATCATCAAAAGTCAAGTACACTGCATTCTCCCCCTGCACATGTGCGGGCCCATTCCAAATGAGTTGGGAAGCCAAGGCCTTGAGTAAAGGGGGAGTTTGACGCAAATACACTTCGCAAAGATATCCATGCACGTGGCTTTCACCTTGTCGCATCCAACTACCTTTGTGAAATCAGATTACGAAGATGGATTACGACTTTCGCTCAATCGAGAAACGCTGGCAAGAAACGTGGAACCGCGAAGCGGCTTATCGCGTAACAGAAACTAGCGACCGACCCAAGTACTATGTATTGGATATGTTTCCATATCCATCCGGAGCCGGATTGCATGTTGGACATCCGTTGGGATACATCGCCAGCGATATTTTCGCGCGCTACAAGCGGCTGCGTGGCTTCAATGTCCTGCATCCGATGGGTTACGACAGCTTTGGTTTACCAGCCGAGCAATACGCCATTCAAACAGGACAACACCCTGCCGTTACAACCGAAACCAACATTGCCCGCTACCGCGAACAGCTCGGGCAATTGGGGTTTTGTTATGATTGGGACCGGGAGGTCAGAACAAGCGACCCATCGTATTATCGTTGGACGCAATGGATTTTTGGACAACTTTTTGAAGCGTGGTATGACGAGAAAGCACAGTCCGCACGTCCAATTGAGGCTTTGATTGAGGCCATTGAATCAGATCAATGGGGCTCCCTTGCTCCTGCGTCTTCATCCAATTGGTGGGAATCTCTGCCACACAGCATTCTTGCTCAATGGGGCTCGGACTTCTCTGGCAGCCTAACCGCAAATCATTGGAAGGCCTGCAATGAACAAGAGAAATCGGCCATCCTGATGCAATTTCGGTTGGCTTATCTCGCCGACAGTGAGGTGAATTGGTGTCCTGAATTGGGAACGGTTTTGGCCAATGATGAAGTAAAAGACGGTTTAAGTGAGCGGGGGGGGCATCCCGTTGTTCGCAAGCGAATGCGCCAATGGATTATGCGAATAACCGCGTATGCCGATCGGCTCGTCGCGAATTTGGACGATTTGAATTGGACTGACAGTATCAAAGAAGCCCAGCGAAATTGGATTGGAAGAAGTGAAGGTGCATCTGTAACATTTGGCGTCGAAGGCCATGATGAGAGTCAAATTCATGTGTTCACAACGCGCCCTGACACGATGTACGGCGTGAGTTTTATGGTCTTAGCTCCAGAACACCCTCTTGTTAACTTAATCACAACCGAAGATCAATCTGAAACCGTACGATTCTATCAAGAGGCTGCTGCGCGCAAATCTGAACGTGATCGACAAGGAGCTGGAGATAAAGACATCTCTGGTTGCGACACCGGAGCGTTTGCCATTCACCCCCTTACTGGAGAAAAACTGCCCGTATGGATCGCTGATTATGTTTTGGCGGGTTATGGTACAGGTGCGGTCATGGCGGTTCCTGCTGGTGATGAGCGCGATTGGAAGTTTGCGCAGCATTTTCATTTGTCCATCGCATCCATTTTTAAAGGATTCGATTCGCAAGAAGCAGTGTGCACGGACAAAAAGGCCATTTTATGTGATTCTGAATCGCTCAATGACCTTCAAGCAACAGAGGCAATCCCAAAGGCCATTGCGCTCTTGGAGAAGCTCGGGAAAGGCCGAGGACTGATCAACTTTAGAATCCGCGACGCGGTATTCAGTCGGCAGCGATATTGGGGAGAACCGTTCCCAATCTATTACGAAAATGATGTCCCCAAATTGATTGAGGAGAAGCAGGTGACACTTCCTCCAGTAGATGCTTACCTGCCGACCTCGGAAGGAGAGCCCCCTTTGGCTCGAGCGAATAAGGAGGATTGGAATGTATTCGAAGGAGATCGCATGGAATACAACACCATGCCAGGATGGGCAGGATCAAGTTGGTACTTCCTTCGGTATATGGACCCCAAAAACGTTTCTGCTTTTTGTAGCCGTGAAAAATCAGATTATTGGGGACAAGTGGATTTGTATGTTGGTGGAGCCGAGCATACCACGGGGCACCTGTTGTACTCACGATTTTGGACTAAATTCCTGTTTGATCGCGGGTTCATTGGTTTCAATGAACCGTTCAAGCAGATGATCAACCAAGGCATGATCCTCGGTAGGTCCAGCTTTGTCTACCGCATTCAAGGAACCCAAACATTTGTCACCGCCGAAAAGCGCAAAGAACACAAGACACAGCGCCTACATGTCGACATTGGTCTTGTTCAAACCGACAAACTGGACTTGGATGGCTTCAGAAAATGGCGCAGTGAATTCGCAGATGCTGAATTCATTTTGAACGCAGATGACTCGTATACCTGTGGACATGAAGTGGAGAAAATGTCCAAGTCGAAATTCAATGTCCAAACGCCTGACGAACTCGTCGAACGTTATGGAGCGGACACCTTGCGCTGTTATGAAATGTTCTTGGGACCCCTAACCCAGCACAAGCCTTGGGACACTCAGGGAATCAGTGGAGTACATAACTTCCTGCGCAAGCTCAACCGGTTGTATGAGAACCTCTCGGATGAAGTGCCTACAGAAGCTGCGTTGCGCGCCTACAATAAGACCGTTCGTAAAGTAACGGAAGACTTGGATCGTCATGCATTCAACACCGTGATCAGCGCGCTCATGATTGGCGTGAATGAGCTAACAGATGCCGGTTGCCAAGCTTCATCCATTCTCAAGCCACTCGCTATTCTTGTCAGCCCCGTAGCTCCGCACTTGGCCGAAGAATTGTTTCAAATGGCAGGAGGAGTTGGGCTCGCTGTTTCCTCTGAATGGCCGAAATGGGATGATCGGTGGCTCACCAGCGATCAAGTCGTGTACCCGGTCTCTTTCAATGGAAAAGTTAGATTCCAGATGGAGGCTGCTACCTCCGCCGACAAGCAGGAAGTCGAAACTCAGGTCTTAGCGGATGAACGTACAGCAAAGCAATTAGAGGGCAAAGTCGTCCGAAAAATCATTGTTGTACCCGGACGCATCATCAACATCGTCGCCAACTAACTCCTTTTTAGCGTTTCATAAAAGTGTTTGGTGTGTTGTTTTATTTGTTTTGTCTTGATTTTCTCTGATAAAAATCGGACATTACAACTGTGGGATTCGTCCCGAACCAAAACTCGCTTGATGACATTTCCGTTGCGGATTATTCTGTTGCTTACCCTCGGTGCAGCAATGACCTTGCACCCTATTGGGGTTGAGGCCAGCGGTTCATTGCATCGTATGACTTTGGTAGATGGCTGCACGGATGAAGTCGCTTGCAACTTCGACCCGGCTGCTGTAACGGATGATGGTTCCTGTGACTACCTCTCGTGTCTCATTGGCTGCACAGATTCCATGGCTTGCAATTTCAATGCCGCGGCAGTCTACCCAAATAACGGAACCTGCGAATATCAATCCTGCTCTGGATGTCTGGATGTATCCGCCTGTAATTTTAACGACACTGCGACCATTACGAATGACAGTGCGTGTGATTACACGTGCTTCGGATGTTCAGATTTCACCGCGTGTAATTTTGACTCCAACACGACATCCCCAAACCTCGAAGCGTGCTTCTATGCAATCCCCGATTTCGATTGCGAAGGAAACCCCACTGGCTGCGGTGGATGTGAGCCCATTTTTATCGCTGATTTCACGGATGAAACCGTAGAGTGCAGCGAGCAATTGCCGTTAAGCAGTTTGGAAACAGTTGTGGCCGTTGGAAGCTGCACTGGGGATACGTTGCCTCATGCAATGTTCGCTGCAGATATGCGAGATAACATCGTCATCAATGCCGGATTTACTGGCGTTGGAACCGGAACTGATGGAGCCATTCGCATCCTTGGTTTGACTTCCTTGGGGTTATCTGAGAGCGATTACTTCATTGAGACTGTCCCGCTAATCCTCACACGTTTCTCGAACGGCGTCGCCACGCTTACAGGTGAAGTTACCAACTCTGTAAACCCGAATTTAACGTGGTCTGTGCACCTGACTTTTGAAGATGCCCAAACCGCAAGTGCCTGGTTGGATACCGATCCATCCCATGGATTGGTTGCCGCGAATGGATGTACCATGGATGCGAACAATGTGCTGGTGTATCGACTGAAAGCCGACCAAAGTTTTTTGATCGGCAAGGACAGCTACCTCAATTCTTATTTACAGTTGAGTCACATGCCCTTCAATGAAAATAAACGATTTCAGTTGGGTCAAGGAGCAAATAGCAGCAACTGTTCCTACGGATTTGGCGGTTGGTTTGCGTGGGAAGGACAGGTTTTGGGCACTCCCGTGATGGGCATGACCGGAGATGTTGTCATCGATCTAAGCTCAGATGGAATCAATGTGGTCCCATGCGGATCAGAATCGACTGCACACTTCTATTCCGCGCTCAATACCGATTGTGGACAATTGACCGAAGCCGCTCAGGTTTTCAATCGACTGGACACAGCGGCACCTGTATGGACTGGAGACTGTGCCGTTGAAATCACGCTTTGTGCGGATGAAGGTGATATTTCTCCATCCATCCCATTGCCGTGTGCCATGGGGTTCGAAGACGCCTGCAATGACCCGCTTTTGTTTTCCTTCACAGAGACGTTATTGATCGGAGATACTTTGGATGGAGGGGGATTTGTCCTTGGAAGGACGTATTCCGCAGAAGACTGCTCTGGCAACATCGGTGTCTTTATGCAGACCATCACATTCACTGGCGAAACGTGTCCAGAGCAGATAAACCTTGCGGCTCAAGAAACCCGTGGTTTTGTCAATCACGATGCACTCAGTTCAAATTCATCCTTCATGGGCGACGGGATAGACAAGAGCTCGTCTTCGCGTGCTCCGTTCGTTCATCCGAACCCCTCAAAAGGATCTGCGTGGTTGACCTGGATAAGTCAACGCACGGGTAAAACGACCCTTGAAGTTTTTCATGCGAATGGATCAATGGCCTTAAGCCCCATCGTGCTAGAGGTTAATTCCAATGAATACCAGCGCATTCAGCTGGTTGAAACCACGCTGCCTACGGGCATGTATTTCGTTCGTATCCTATCAAGCGGCGGCAAACAAGTCGTTCCCTGGATGGTGATTGACTGAAGGCGCTGCAGCGCTCGCGTGACCCAGTCATGCCCTTATCGCTAGCGGTTTTCATACCTTGTCAATTAGTAAACTCCTTTGGCATGACCCACACACACGTACCCGCTTCAACCTGTTTTCGCGTTTCGTTTCGTGTCCTAACCTCTCTGCTCATGTGCTCCATTGCATGGGCTGGAATGGCACAAGACTCCAGTTATGATGGTCTTCCTTACAACCCTGATAGCAACAATGATGCGTTAATTGACGTTAGTGACCTCCTTGTTTTCTTGCCCTATTACGGGGAGTCATTCATCCCTGACGGCATCATCCCTGTTGCATTCGGAGGAACCGGTTCGGCCCATGCCGAGGGTGCCCGTGATTCCCTGGGCCTCTCATCTATAAAAGATTCCATTTGGGGTTCTTCTTCCTATACCTGGTCCAACGGATCTATGCGGGTAATGCAACGATTTGCTCAAGGCTATAACATCACTGCTACAGGAACATACGCGCATGCTTCAGGCACCAACACGAGTGCCACAGGGGCATATTCCAATGCTCAAAATCGCCAAACGATTGCCAGCGCGACCTGCTCCAGCGCAGAGGGAGAAGGGACAACCGCTAGTGGCACCGCTTCCCATTCGGAAGGAATGCTCTCACAAGCAAGCGCTTTAGCTGCACACGCGGAGGGATACAATACCGACGCTACATCGAATTACAGCCACTCTGAAGGTTATGCTACCCTTGCTGGAAGCACCGCCGCGCATGCGGAGGGGTTTCAAACCAGTGCTCTAGGATTGTACAGCCATACCGAAGGCCGTGAAACTGAAGCCGCTGGCACCGCAGCGCATTGCGAAGGACAGTATACCATCGCTTCAGGTGAATTGTCCCATGCGGAGGGATTCGAGTCCATCGCAGATGGGTATGCGAGTCATGCGGGCGGATATGGTTCAACGGCTACAGGCTTATATAGCCGAGCAACTGGTCGTTCAACCGTCTCAACTGCAACGGCTTCTTCTGCGTTTGGTAATTCGACCATAGCCGATCAAGAAAATTCCATGGTCCTGGGACAATTCAATTTAAGCGGCGCTACCGACGTCCTTTTCGCCATTGGAAATGGCTCACAAGACAGCGCACGTTCCAATGCCATGGACATTCAGTCAAACGGAACCATGCGTCTTCAAGGCAATGCTGAGGTTGTCGGGGAGGTGTTCGTCGGAGATGTTGCCGTTCGTGCTACTCTCGATTCATTGACGAGCTCAATCTCATCTATGCAACTGACAATTATATCTTTACAATCTCAAATTGAGGCCTTAACCGGCGGTGAATAAGCTCGTAAGAATGAAAAACAACGCATAAAAAAAATCCCCAACCAAAGGCTGAGGATTTTCTCTACGTTCCCCGACCAGGACTCGAACCTGGAATAACGGCACCAAAAACCGGTGTGTTACCATTACACCATCGGGGAATGTACCTAGCACCTAAATGAGGCTTTAAGCGACGGCAAAGATAAAAAGGTTTCCCTTAAGAAAAAGCCAAACGTCACACTTCCTTTATCTTGGTGGCATGCTGGAATTATTGAACTTGATTGGATCGGAATTAAAACCCGCGGATGACAGGGAGTGGCTTGACCAAATCGAACCTGCTACGGGGAAAATTACAGGACGATTGCCACGGTCAAAGGCCTCCGATGTTGACCAGGCGTATGCTGCTGCTGCCCAGGCCTTTCCAGCTTGGAGCACCACCCCTGTAGAACGCCGTGCAGCCTGTTTGAGGAAGTTGGCGCAGCTCGTTGCGCACAATAGCACACAACTTGCAGAAGCCGAATCTCGCGACAATGGAAAGCCCATTTCGTTGGCTCAAAGCGTAGATATCCCCAGAGCAGAGCAAAATCTCGCTTTTTTTGCAAGCGCCATCGAGCAGTTTTCGTCGGAAGCACACATTCCAGCAGGACCCTCCCACATTAACTACACACATCGAAAACCAATCGGAGTCGTGGGGTGTATTTCACCTTGGAACCTTCCACTCTATCTCTTTACTTGGAAAATCGCACCGGCACTCGCCGCCGGCAATTGCGTCATTGCCAAACCTTCAGAGGTTACGCCCGTGACAGCATGGATGCTTTCGCAATGGGTGCTTGAAGCCGGATTCCCTCCTGGCGTGCTAAACATTGTGCACGGATTAGGCCCAGAAGTAGGCCAAGCAATTGTTGCGCATCCTTCTATCAAAGCCATCTCGTTCACGGGAGGAACAGTCACCGGAGCTAACATTGCCCGCACTGCAGGTCCCATGTTCAAAAAAATGAGTCTCGAGCTTGGGGGCAAAAATCCGGCGATCATATTCGCCGATTGCGATTTCGAAAAAGCCTTACAAACGACCATTCGTTCTTCGTTTGCGAACCAAGGACAAATTTGCCTTTGCTCATCGCGAATCCTCATTGAAGATTCCATCTATGACCGCTTTCGAGATGCTCTAATTGAAAAAGTGCGACGCATGCAACCTGATGACCCCATGCATCCGGAAACCAAAATGGGCGCTGTGGTTTCACTTTCCCATCGAGATAAAATTATGGGGCACATCCACTCCGCGCAAGCCGAAGGAGCGACAATGCTCTGCGGCGGTGAAATCGCCGATGCACCCAACGCGCGATGTGAAGGGGGGTATTTCGTTCAGCCAACCGTCTTTGAAAATGCTGGTCCCAACAGTACTATTAACCAGGAAGAAGTTTTCGGACCGGTCATCACCTTACAACGATTCCATTCAGAGAACGAAGCCCTGGAATTGGCCAATTGTAGCCCATATGGACTGGCCTGTACAATTTGGACTCAAAACATGAGCAAGGGACACCGCGTAGCAGCCGGAGTTGATAGCGGCATTGCTTGGATCAACTGTTGGTTGTTACGGGACTTGAGAACTCCCTTTGGTGGAGTTAAAGATTCAGGAGTAGGTAGAGAAGGAGGGTGGAGCGCTTTGCAGTTCTTTACTGAACCTCAAAACGTATGCATATCGCTCACCTGACTCAATCAAAAAAGGTCAACTCCGTATTCGGAGTCATTTTTCACCACATATACTCATCGCCATTGCCCTTGGACTTTTGGCCGTTGGTAAAGAACCATCCTAAGGAATGGTCAATCCACTGTGACAGAGAATTCAATTTGCTTTGAATCATTGTATAAACTTAATGAAAAACTAAGGATAGTTGAAAGAATACCAACAATTTTCTTTTAATAACATTATTTCATCAGCCTTCAGATTATCGACAGACTTCTGAAATTAGACAGTTCTACCAACTTACGATCATGCGACTTTTTTCCGCCATACCCCCAATGCTTCTGCTCTTGACTACATTCTCTGGATGTATTTCAATGAAGCAATTCGATGCCTTACAATCCGACTTCGACTCGCTTGAGCGAAAGAACCAGATGCTCACTTTGGCGAGCCAAGATGGCGAAATCGACCGCCGTGAACTCAGTGGACGTGTCAATGTGCTCAATAAAGCACAGCAACAGTTAGCTATGGACACCGCTCTCTTAGGGCGTCATATTTCTCGTGTAGAGGCTGACATCGAACGGTTGCGGGAATTAAATGACGTCTTAACATCTGAAAGCTCCTCTAAGATGGCAGCCATCAATGAGGAGAATCGAGCGTTGCTCGAGGACCTCAGTCGCGTGCGGCAGGAACTGCAAACCCAAGAAGACGCTTTAAATGATTTGAGTCGCAGTCTAGAACAACGTCAATCAGAATTGGCAGAACGCTCGCAGCGTGTTCAAGAACTGGAAGGGCTTCTTGCGTCGCGCGATGCAGCAGCGGAAGCGTTGAGGAGTCAACTCGCCCAGGCCCTATTAGGGTTTGCTGACCGCGGATTGAGCGTAGAGCAACGGAATGGAAAGGTGTATGTCAGTTTAGAAGCTCAACTTCTATTCCCCTCAGGAAGCACACGAATCAACCCCGACGGCCAGCAGGCACTGCGTGATCTCGCTGCCGTGATTAGCACTCAGGATCAACTTGAAATCATTGTAGAAGGCCATACAGACACCGACCCGCTCTCTTCGATCTCTATCCCTAAGAACAACTGGGAGCTAAGTGTCTTACGTTCTACGGCCGTTATCGACATCCTGACGTCAGCAGGCGTGAGCCCAAGTGCGCTCGCAGCTTCTGGTCGAAGTGAGTACCATCCTTTAGACGAAACGGATAAGGCGCGAAATCGACGCATTGAAATCATCATTGCACCCAATTTGGACCCACTGTTCGATCTCATACGCTTACCGGAATAAGTCGTTAAAAAGAGCTCTCAATCTTGCAATGGAGGACCATCGCCAACGACGAAGTCAGTCTACTAAGGCAATGGAACCATAAAGGTTCCCTGCGCTAGGTTGACGCTAGCTCCCGTTCCTGCGACCACCGTCCCCATGAACGTACCAACAATGATTCCGCCTGGGTTGGTATCGACATAGGTAATATCAACGGTAACTCCACCACCAAACGAGGTCGCGTAAGAAGTTCCTGCTGCGTCCGTATACGCCCCGGCTGTAGGTACCGAAGTCGGGTTGCATTGAATGGTGATTCCGTTTTGCCATCCTAAAGCAGGTTCATCCAAGAACAGTCCCATTTCACCTCCCGAAAGAGGGGTCCCTAAAATCCCAATGGATCCACCCGTTAAGGTTCCAACCACCAGAGGTCCTTCAGCCAACATCGCGGTTCCATTGACCTTCCAAGTCATCATGGCCATGCATTCAGGACAAAAATCACCTCCACAGTCAATGTATTGCTCATCACCGTCCAACAGGCCGTTTCCACAATTCACTCCAGGAGGGCATGTTGCACATTGATCCAAGGGGGTTCCATCTGAGCACGCGACGAAAAGGCCATTGAGGTAGTTTCCTCCGCAATCAACGGCCAACTCGTCTCCATTCATGATTCCATCACAGCAAGTGGGACAAGCATCTTCGCAGCCATCACCACAGTCGACTGCGGCTTCGTAACCGTTCAAAAGACCGTCATCACACAACTCACCACAAGCTACGCCAGTAGACCCTCCGCAATCAATTCCATCCTCGCCTGGGTCCAATTGACCATTAAAGCTAGGGTCACACGGATCGCACCCACCGCCGCAATCAACCCATTGTTCTCCGAGCAAAACATCGTATTGACCGTTTTCGCATGGATCACAGGGCGGGCAAATGGACCCCCCACAATCCACCAATTCCTCTCCGTTATTCAAAATGCCATCATAGCAATTTTCAGGGATTTTGTTGTCGTCATTTAAACACGCGCTAAACAAAGCTGTCAGGGCGATCAAAGAGAAAAACAGTGTGATGGAACGAAATTGTGGCATCAGGAATCGATTTAATGAAGGCGTTTGCAAGTTCATTGTTCTAAATTAGGCAGGGCCAAGATAAGTTGAAGGCGTCAACTCCGCATCCTTTTCATCCAACTTGGCATTACAAATCAATGGAAAACAGTAAGTGGATTGTAAAAACTAAACCGGATCAGGGTGAAATTGAACGTCTTATGGAAGACGCAGGCCTCACCCAATTGGTTGCGTCTCTTCTTTTACAACGGGGATTGAGTCAAGTAAAAGAGGTCATTGACTTTTTAAATCCAGGCTTCACTGCACTGCACCATCCATTGCTCATGAAAGACATGCGCAAGGCGGTCAATCGCCTGCATGAGGCCATCGAGGATGAAGAACG
>JAPKAW010000241.1 GCA_028825055.1 Flavobacteriales bacterium
TCAACCGCACGTTGAATTTCCTTCACCCCTCTTTTTACGACATGATTCAGACGCCCGAAGGGATAAACATATTAAATGAGAGACGATTCAGACGCTTCGTAGCCACAACCACAACAAGTTCTATTTGACATAACAAACTCGAACTGACTGATTATCAATCCATGACAATGCAATAAGTTGTCATAAATAGTTGAAAACATCCGACATCGTGAGGCCTGAATTCTATTAAGCCAGTCCTAAATTGCGGCTAACAAAAAGTATTAGTCCGTTTAATGCAGCCATCCATCGATTAAATGCATATATTCGACCGTACAATGGCGTTATGAGCTTAATCAAACAAACCCAACTCCTTCAAGAGCTTCAACATGCTTTTAAACAGCAAGATGGAGTGAATCAGGACGGAAATGTCCTTTTAGGATATTCCGGGGAATTACATAGCGCCGTGTCCGACTCGTTGCTTCTTCTGACAGAAAACGCAGTTGTTGGTGCTGGAGCTAGCCGCAAAAAGATGCACCGGATCGGGAGCGTTCTCATCGAATGCCTACAAAATGTATCAAGACATGGTTGGATTAACGACGAAGGGAAGCTTGACCTGTATCTAACCGTTGAGTTAACGCCTTTAGGGTTTCAAATCCAATGCGGAAACTTAGTCGACATCGAAATGGCTGCCGAGTTACGAAGCCGTTTGTCGGAAGTCAATGGCCTTACACACGAGGAGCTGAGAGTGCGTTATGTGGAGGCACTCTGTCAAAGTGAATTGAGCAAAAAAGGCGGTGCTGGCCTTGGGTTATTAAGTATGGCCAAGAAAACGAATGGGCCACTCGATTACCACTTCAAGGAAATTCAACAGGAGATGTACCTGTTCACGTTGGCAGTAATGGTCAAAAACTAAGTTCAGGTCTTGCGTTCTTTTTTCCTTGCTGCAGGAAAAAGAATATTATTCAATATCAACCGGTAACCGGCTGAGTTGGGATGCAAGTTCAAATCAGTAGGCGGGTCATTGACCAGGTGACGGTAATCTTCAGGGTCATGGCCCCCGTAATAAGTCCATTGACCCTGTCCCAGGGTTCCATGAATGTATTTTGCAGAACGTGTACTCTTGGTCTCACCCAATATCGTTACATCAGGTCGTACAAAGCGCTTCCTAAAAGCAGTCGTCTGCCCCATGAATCCGGGAATCACACGTTCATGGCTTTGAGTTAACATCGTAGGAACGATATCCCACTTGGCACTAAAATCGAAAAGCGTGAAAAAATCGTTGAGCTGCTTCACCTTGCCATGCTCCTCTGTAGCGTCAATATCCGAGAATTCATACACCATGGGGTCCGTGATGATCTGATATTCATGAAACGCCAAACCGCGTTCAAAATCCAATTTGTTTTGTGCTCCAGGACTGATCGCGTCCCCATCGAATACGGGGGCACAAATGTCAGTTTCTTCGGCAGCCAATGCAATGTCAAAGGAATCCGTTCCTGAACACATGGTGAAAAGGAAACCTCCTCCTAGAATAAAATCTCGAATCTCCAAGGCGACATTTCGCTTCATGACACTCACTTTTTCAAAACCCAATGTCCGGGCCATACCTTCTTGCCGAACCACTTCATCTTGATACCATGCTGCACTGCGATAAGAACGATAAAACTTACCGTATTGGCCTGTGAAGTCTTCATGATGCAGATGGAGCCAATCATAGACAGGCAATGTTCCGGCCATGATTTCGGCATCGTACACCACCTCGTATGGAATTTCGGCGTAGGTCAAAACCAAGGTCACCGCGTCATCCCAAGGCTGCTTTCCTGAAGGACTATACACCGCAACTTTCGGAGCGACTTCTAGCTTGACACGTTCAGTATTGGATTCGGGATCGGCAATTTGCTGTAAAATCTGGCTGGCTTGAACATCCGCTATGACCTGGTGACTAATCCCTCGAATCACGCATTCATTGACCGCTGAAGGCAAATTAGGAAGCATAAAGCTACCTCCCCTGTAGTTCAGCAACCATTCTATTTCTACCTCCTGCTCCAATAGCCAAAACGCCAATCCATATGCTTTCAAATGATTGGATTGACTATCGTCCATGGGGATGAGCAATTGTGAGGCACGTGCACCCAAGGCTCCCCATAAACAGGCTATCAAGAGCACATACCGTCCCCAATTCCACGTATTCATCATGGCTCCTAAGTTACGACCATCCTTGACTTGAGAGAATTCAAAGTTCCCTCAGAATGGAGAACCTTCCTCCCCTGAATCGTTCATCTTCGATTGAACCGTTACGGTTTGTTGATCGGATATAAAGTCGGCATTGGGACGCAATCCATCTTGGTGTTCACCACGATCAAAGACTGGATTCGCGAACGTGTCATAATTCGTGAATTTCGCAAGACGCTGAATGAATCTCATTTTAACCGTAGACAGCGCGCCATGCCGGTGCTTAGCCAAAATCAACTCGCCCAATCCAGCCGTATCGATACCGTCAGGGTGCTCTGTCAGCCCATAATATTCAGCGCGATAGATGAATGCTACAATATCTGCGTCCTGCTCAATCGCTCCTGATTCCCGGAGATCTGACAGAATAGGCCGTTTATCGCCTCCACGTGTTTCCACCATTCTCGAAAGCTGGGACAACGCGATAATCGGAATGTCCAATTCCTTTGCGATGCTCTTAATAGACCGTGAAATACTTGAAATTTCTTGTTCTCTATTCCCTGAAGAGGAGCCTGCTGACATCAATTGCAGGTAATCTATGATCACCATTTCAATCCCAGCCGTTGATTTTAAACGACGGCATTTGGCACGCAATTCAAAAATACTTAAAGCCGGTGTGTCGTCAATGAACAGCGGTGCATCTGAAAGTTTTCCAATGCGTTCGTGCAATTGGGTGTATTCGTGTGCTGCGAGATTTCCCTTTCGAAATTTATCCGAGCTGATTTCCGTCTCAGCAGAAATCAGTCGTTGTACCAGCTGGACTGCTGACATCTCCAAAGAAAAGACAGCAACGGGTGTCTTATAATCAACCGCCACATTCCGGGCCATGGTCAATACGAATGCTGTTTTACCCATACCCGGGCGAGCGGCAAGAACGATCATGTCAGAGCGTTGAAATCCCCCCGTCAACTTGTCCAGGTCAGCGAATCCGCTGGGAACACCGCTCATTCCCCCTTCTTGATTTCGTGCGTTGTCGATGTCTTCAAGCGCCTTTCGCATGATCGTACTCATCGATTCGTAACTCTTCCGAATGTTGCCTTGTGCCACATCAAAAAGCT
>JAPKAW010000242.1 GCA_028825055.1 Flavobacteriales bacterium
AACGGAGGTTTTTGGCAGGGAGGTCCTTCTTTTGGCTCGCCTTGGGATGACGCCGTACACCACATGGATCAGGATGCTTCAGGAAGACTCTGGTTTTTGGGGCGAACTGATGGGTATTCCAATGGACGGGATGACTTCTATTTGTTGGGATTGCCGGATGCCGATGTGGGGGGGTACGTTTTTGACGAAGAAATTTTCGTGGGAGATTCGGCACTGACGCTTCCTGGTGAAGTCTTGACCCAGCCGTTGCGTATTGCGCCTAATCCTGCGAGGCATTGGGCCGAGGTGATCGGGTGGAATGCACAGGATGCTTGGACGCTGGTGGATTTCTCCGGGCGGTCCGTTCGGACAGGTAAGGGATCTCAGGTGTCTGTTGAAGGACTGCCGTCGGGGACCTATTATTGGATCGGACAGATATCGAGTACGTCCCAATCGATACGCGCCATTCCAATTCAAGTTGTCCGATGACGACTTCTACTCCTTTGGCATCAATTTTGAGATCATGTGTTCATGAAGTGTGATGCCTTTTTGTTTCCCCTGTTGCTCTGGATGGTCGTGTTGCTGCTTGCCTGTCAATCCAATGAACCGCTAGGATTATCTGTTAAACCCATGGAGCTGCCTTGTCCGACGCGTGTGATTAAATTGGATACCCTTTTTCAGCAAGCCGTGTTGCCGGGAAGAGCGTCGAACCTCATCAAACAACGGATGTACTGGTTGGAAGGTTCCCTCGCCAATGAGTCGGTCGACGAGTCGACTGATTGGACCTTAGTGGTAGATTCTGTGTTGATTCCTTTGCGTGCGCGAACGCTGCAAGATGGCCGCTTGCGGTGGTCGGGATCACGGTCGTTCTACGCGCCCGTAACATCGGGTATGACTGCAATGGAAGAAACCATATTGGAATCGCACGTGTGGGACTTGGAAGGGCTTGCTTTACTCTTGGCGCGCTCCGAGTCCGATTGTTGGTCGGCCTTCCCTGCAGCGTGGGTTGTGAAGGAGACGATCGCTGCCCCTTAAACGAGTCGACGGATTAAATCCGGTAATGCTCAGACCCAAACGCTTCACCAATGCCAGTTTGGCAATATTGACGTAAGCTTTCTAAATACTTTGCCCAACCGTAGTTCATGTTGGTATACATGTCATCTTGAACATCAAAGCCGTGATGTGCAAATCGGACCCGGGTCTTGCCGTCATTCTTATCCAAGTCAAATCGAAAGGTGTGCCCGACCATCGGGAGGCTGGATGTTACGCACTCCCACTCCAAGCATTCACCAGGAACAGACATTTTGATGGCCGCTGTAACCTGCATGCTGCCGTAATGGAAGGTCACTTGTCCCCCCCCCTGTGGCATCCCCGTTTTCTGTTTTTGTATACCAAGCACTGAGACCATTTTGTGAATTCAGGGCATTGAAAACGTCGAGCGTGGGCTTGTTGATGTGAAATAAATGGCCAATTGGAATTATATGAAGAGGGGTATAATGGAGCCCTAAGTTGAACGAATTCACCGTATATCAGTGGCTAGCGAAGCATTTGTTTCGATCTTTCTTATCCGTATTGAATTTGAGTATGTTTGTCAATCTTTCGAAAGCAATCACGTGAACGTGTGCAGTGCATCATGAATCATACGTTTGCTTAACTTGGAGTTGATTGAGGTATGTCCGTTTTGTTTTAAAGGAGGCCCTCGATGATGTTTATAGATTAATATTGAGATTATTTGAAACACGCTTTATGTTGAAGAAAATATCACTCTTACTCTTCTCTTTTTTTCTTTTGACTGCTGGAGAAGCCAACGCTCAGGATGCCAGTCAGTATACCGAGAGATATCTTGAATCCCACTTTGGTGTCACGGCGCTCAATTCCATCGCTTCGGGCTTCCCCGGAATGTCATTTTTATTCGGTCAGCGAAATTTCCGTTCGGAAAACACCTATTTCGAAAGCCAGGTGGGGCTTGCCTTACCGAGTCTAGTTACGGCTAAAGTTGGCTGGGGACGAGTGAATTTGGAAACCCAAAAAACAACGACGGTTGGTATTCGTATTTGGCCGACTCACTTTTATATCGAACGAGGTATTCCGACGTCAAGGTGCTTTAATGAGGTAAAGCCAAGAGTAAAAAGACGACTTGAGCGGCGGGGTAAAGATGAATCTGATTTGTTATGTGGGCAGTGGAACTTTTCGGCGGAAGTCTCCCCGTTTGGTTACGCTGAAGGTTTAAGTCTAGGGTCATTTTTTATTGTCGGTTTTAGCTACCGCATCTATTTTTCTGGGTAGGGCGTTGCAAACTAAAGTCGTCCTTAAAATCCAGTGATTTCGGTGATATTTTCGGTTTCCCGCCTTGGGTAACCATAAAAGATTATCAGTGCAAGTTTGCTTATGCTAGGTTTGTCGCAACTACGTAATTGTGTTTATCTTTTTCTAAAGAGGCATTTGAGTTCTTGACTTACGCTTCGACTAGAAGGGAAGTAACACCACGAATCAATTGGAGGGAAAAGGATTACAGTCTTTTGCTCCGTATTCAAAATCAGGTATATTTGTCAACGCTTCAGAGGAAGCTCTAAGACGGGGGATTAGCTCAGTTGGCTAGAGCGCTTGCATGGCATGCAAGAGGTCATCGGTTCGACTCCGATATTCTCCACATAGAAACGGCACGCCATCAGGTGTGCCGTTTTTCGTTTGTAACGGAGTGATGAAGCGATCACGCTTCTTGCAAATGCGTAACGAATGCGCATCGCATACGCAAGGGACTCCTTGGTTGACAATCCGGACCGCATCGTTTGTATTCTTGTGGTGTCTTGAACGAACACCCCGATTCACTATGCAACCCATCCGCTTCTCTATCCTCGGCCTGATCTTGATTTTATGCGCATCGTGCGGAGAACAAGCTCCCGTAAAAAGTCCCGCCACAGGAACAGAGTCCACCGAGTTGAGCGCCTTGGCCGATGAGGTCCGTTCTGAAACGTTGCGGAGCTGGAAGGCCTATAAGAACTACGCGTGGGGACATGATGTGTTGGCGCCGATCTCACGCACTCACCGGGATTGGTATTCCGAGCCCTTGTACATTTCTCCTATTGATGCATACAGTACGTTGGTCTTGATGGGGTTTGACGATGAAGCGGCTGAGGTGGAGCGCTATGTCGTGGATTCCTTGTCCTTTGATAAGGATGTGGATGTGAAAATATTTGAGGTCAACATCCGCATCTTGGGCGGGCTTTTGTCCATGTACAGTCACTGCAAGAATCCCCAGGTCCTGGA
>JAPKAW010000243.1 GCA_028825055.1 Flavobacteriales bacterium
ATCATGGCACATTCAGGAGCGAAATCGGCAATGCCTTTGAGTGTTGCCTCGCCATGTTCCATGCCTCCAGCCTTCAACGCTGCAATGGCATCATCAATGTTCTGTGTCGCCCGATAGTTTGCTGCTTCGCCTGAATAAATGCGTATCGCTGCCTCTGCCAATTTGTAACGGATGGCCCCATACTTGGAGATGGGCCGGCCAAATTGCTCGCGTTCGTTGGCGTACTGAACGGTATGCGAGAGGGCGTCTTTCGAGGCTCCTAAAACTGCACCGCCCAATTTGATTCGGCCGATGTTCAAAATG
The DNA here is from genome assembly GCA_028825055.1 of Flavobacteriales bacterium. GTDB lineage: Bacteria > Bacteroidota > Bacteroidia > Flavobacteriales_D > Sanyastnellaceae > UA16. The sequence goes on from JAPKAW010000243.1 coordinate 304, forward strand.
TTGACCGCAATCTTGAATCCCTTTTCACGCTTATAAAGCAGGTTCTCTATTGGCACGTGGACATCATTGAAAAAGATTTGGCGGGTTGACGAGCCTTTGATGCCCATTTTCTTTTCCTCGGGATTCTTCGATATTCCTTCGGCATGCCCGTCTATGATGAAGGCTGTCAGGTTCTCGTCGTCATCGATTTTGGCGAATACAATCATGACATCTGCGAATCCCCCATTGGTGATCCACATCTTCTGCCCGTTGATGATATAGTGTTTGCCGTCTTCGCTGAGTTTTGCCTTCGTTTTTCCGCTGTTCGCGTCAGATCCTGCGCTGGGCTCGGTGAGGCAATAACAGCCTTTCAACTGACCGGAAGCCAACCCCGGAATCCATTGCTTTTTTTGCGCTTCGTTGCCATAATAGAGGATGGGCAAGGTGCCAATGCCTGTATGCGCGCTGAAACTAACACTAAAGGAATGCGCTCCACCGATGGCTTCGGTGATGAGCATGGTGGTTTTGAAGTCAAGGCCAAGTCCTCCATATTCTTCAGGTACAGAACTGCCAATGAGGCCCAAAGCTCCCGCTTCTTCCATCAAGGAAGGAACCAGGCCTTCTTCCTGCACTTCGATACGCTCTAGATTGGGGATAATCCGTTGCTCGACGAAATCGAGTGTCATCTGCTTCATCATGAGCTGCTCTTCGGTCCATTCTTCTGGAATGAAGATGTCAGCAGCGAGGGTTTCTCTGATGAGGAACTCGCCTCCTCGAATGGCTTGATTTTTGTCAGACATGATCCTTTAATTCAAAAGTTCAAATACACCAGCGGCTCCTTGTCCTGTTCCAACACACATGGTGACCATGCCGTGTTTCTCATCGCGATGCCTCAATTCATTGAAGAGTTGGACACTCAGCTTGGCTCCGGTGCACCCTAGCGGATGTCCCAAAGCGATGGCCCCTCCATTGGGGTTGACTTTGGCGGGATCCAAATCCAAGGTGCGCAATACCGCGACCGATTGAGATCCAAACGCTTCGTTCAACTCGATGGCGCCGAGGTCATTTTTGGACAACCCTGCCTTTTTCAAAGCTTCAGGAACGGCGTGAATCGGGCCAACGCCCATAACACGAGGTTCCAAACCGCTGACATGGTAGCTCGCCAAACGAGCAATCGGCTCAACGTTGAGCTCTTTCAACATCCGTTCGCTCACGACGAGAACAAAGGCTGCGCCGTCAGATGTTTGTGAGCTGTTTCCTGCAGTCACTGAGCCTCCTTGTGCAAACACGGGTCGCAAGCGAGCGAGGCCTTCAATAGAGGAGTCCCGTCGAACACCTTCGTCGGTGTCGACGATGTAATTTCTTTCCTGGCGTCGTTCGTTTTCGTCGAGGTACACTTCGTTTACAGAAATGGGAGCAATGCCGGGAGAGAATTTTCCGCCATCGATCGCGGCAGCAGCTCTTAGATGGCTTTCCAAGGCAAACGCATCTTGATCTTCTCGGGAAATCCCGTACTCCTTGGCGACGGCTTCAGCCGTCAGTCCCATGCCCCAATACCAATCGGGATTCTTCTTGGCCACGCGGGCATTGGGAACAATGCGCCAACCTCCAAAGGGAATGGGCGACATGGTCTCGATCCCACCGGCAAGGATACAATCGGCCATGCCTGCATGAATTTTTGCCGAGGCGATGGCTATGGTTTCCAATCCAGAGGCACAATAGCGATTGACGGTCATGCCGGGTACCTTGGCGGTGTCTAGTCCCATCAAAGAAATCATACGTCCGATGTTGAGGCCTTGCTCAGCCTCGGGTGTAGCATTTCCGACGATGACATCGTCGATGCGCTCTTTGTCCAATTGCGGGAAGTCGGATAACAACTTCCGCACGACCTGCTCTCCGATATCGTCGGGTCGAACAAATCGGAATGCTCCCCGACCTGACCGTCCTACTGCTGAGCGGTAACCGCCTATGATGTATGCGTCCATGGTTTAGTTTCTGAGGATTTTGCCTTTTTGAATCAGGCTTTGCATGCGCTCCAATGATTTGCGCTGCATGCAGAGTTCAACAAATGCTTTGCGTTCGAGGTCCAAGAGGTAGCGCTCGGAAACGGCTTGTCGTTCACTGAGGTCACCGCCACACAGCACATAGCCTAGCTTTTCACTTATGACTTGATCGTGTTCGGACATGTAGTTCCCGCTCATCATGCTATGTGCTCCGACATAGACGATGCCAAGGCCTTCCTGTCCTGATACGACAATGTCCTTGCGCTCGATGGGTTGCGTGTAACCGGCATCGGCCAATTCCAGAGCTGCTCGCTTTGCTCTGGCCAATTGATCTCGGCGGTTGACCACGACTTCATCGATTCCTTCGCGTAGATAACCGTGTTCGAAGGCTTCGTATGCGGAGGTCGAAACTTTAGCTTGGCCGATGGTGAGGAAACGGTCGCGCAATCGGTTGATCCGCATGTCACCTTCGTGCATTTCATCGTGCAACCGCAAGACAAACTCTTTCGTTCCGCCACCGCCAGGGATGAGGCCAACACCGAATTCAACGAGTCCCATGTAGGTCTCAGCATGGGCCACAACTTTGTCCGAGTGCATGCAGAATTCACACCCCCCGCCCAGCGCCAATTGGTGGGGAGCCGTGATGACAGGGATTCCGCTGTATCGAAGACGCATGGCTGTGTTTTGGAACACTTGAACCGCGTGGTTCAAGTCGTCCCATTCTTGTTCAACGGCGAGCATGAAGATCATGCCCACATTCGCTCCAGCAGAAAATTGAGCTCCATCATTGGAAATCACCACGCCGCGCCATTTCGAATCTGACTCAGCGAGATCGATGGCTTTGTTGATGCCCTCAATGATTTCAGAACCGATGGCATTCATCTTAGTATGGAAGGCCACATTGAGGATTCCGTCTCCTAGGTCTTGAATCGTCGTGCCGCTATTGGACCAAACGGT
>JAPKAW010000244.1 GCA_028825055.1 Flavobacteriales bacterium
GTTCCATCGGGTTTTCGCGGAGCAAAGACACTGACAATACTGCGAATCCGTCCACTGTTAAAAGCGTCATCAAGGTGATCCGTCAAGCTCTGCTGAACCGCATCCACCGCATTTTCTTGGTCATGAACAGAACGGCAATCTCGAACCTCAAGCGAGCGCCAAAAGTGGCGTCCAATGCAACGATTGCTATTGTACCATGCCAAGCGGGCTCCAAATTCCAATTCTGACTTGCTATGAATATAAGTGCCCGTTGACTGAATTTCAGCAGTAATTTCAAGCAGTCTACCTTGCAAAATCCCTGGCTTTCGGAGCGATTTCCCTGCGCGACTATCAGCCGCCATTGCCTCGAGGAATTGACCGGCCTCTAGCTGTAGTTCGATGTGTTCAATGGTATTCGACATTCAAAAAGCAAATCTACACGTTTCAAACATCAATCATCGATTATTGAGCAGCCCTTCTACCTCTTTCCAGTTGGGCATGTGATTGGACAAGATGGATTTAAACCGTGCATTGTGGGAGGGTTCAATTAGATGTGCCAACTCATGAAGCACGACATATTCAATTGCAATCTCAGGATACTTGATCAGTTCGAGATTGAATACGATATCGCCTGAATGAGGCCGACAGGCTCCCCATTTCCTTTTCATCAGACGAATTCGAATCCGGGTGCTTTCCACTCCCATTATCTGCTCCCACTTGGGAACAAGCTCATCGAGGCGCGATTGCAACTCCTGACGGTAAGCCCGCCTCAAAGCGCGAGCAACCGCCTCCATTTCAGTGGGATTTCGCAGCTTGATTCGCAGTGTTTCGTCTGTTGCAAACGTGACATTTGAACGACCTGTGACCTGCTCCAGTTTGAGTACGTATGTTTTCCCCAAAAAATCATGCCTTTCACCCGAACTGAATGTACGTTCCGGTTGGACAGGACGGGTCGCAATCCGCGCTTGCTGTTTCCGAATCCACGTTTTTTTCGCCTCAACAAAGCCCGCAATAGATGCCGATGACATTCGCATTGGAGCAGAAATACGAACGGTTCCATGCGGAGGATAAATTCGCAAATGCATGTGCTTGATGCGTTTGCGAAAAAGCTCACATTCAATCCCTGCAATGTTCAGCAGTTGGCTATTCTGTTTCTTCAACATCGCTCTTTGGCCACATTCAGCAGATCTCGACCAAACCCTATCATCAGAACTGCTGAGACATGTAATCTCCACATAAAACCACCACAAATCCGACACGATCTTTTCATGATCTAAATATAAAAACTGCGCCTTCCATTTTCGTGTAAAAAAATCCGATCTGAGTCGTTCTTTCAATTCACATATATTTGTCACTAATAAATTCAATACGATGAACATCAAATCTTTAGGATTATCCGTTTTGTTTGCGGCAACACTCATCTGGAGTGGTTGTACGACACCAGGCTGCACTGACCCTAATGCTGAGAATTACGAATCCGTAGCAGACTCGGATGATGGCTCTTGTGAGTATTCCGGAGACGTTGTGTTTTGGTACGGAGAAGCCGTTTCTGAAGAAATGGAGTACATCTATACGAACTCGCTTTCGTTTTACGTGGACGGTCAGATCGTCGGATCTACCGCTGCAAATCAATTTTGGAATGGGGCTCCAAATTGTGGAGACAATGCCTCCATCACCGTTTCCAAAAACTTGGGCGGAGCAACGAGCTTAGCTTTTGACTATGAAGTGATTGATGACTACGGAGACACCTGGTGGACAGGAACCATTAATTTTGTTGCCAATACGTGCACTTCATTGGAGCTCACGCTCTAAAGACAGCGGTTTGCCCATCAATTTTTGGGCCATCACATATTTGTTAAAACAGGCAGCTTCGGCTGCCTGTTTTGTTTTATACGATCAACGGAACAGTGTCACATGCCCCTTCCATTCTCTTGAAAAACCTAACAGTGTGTTGGACTTGATTTGCAGCACCCAGGTGTACACATCGTCTCCCGCAAAGTAGCTACCATTGGGCTTTGCGGAACCGAGCCAATACGCCTCAGGATCCTGTGTCTGCCATACCAGCTGTCCCGATCGGCTAAACACCTTCAAGTCGTACTGATCAATTAAAGAAACGTCTGAAACCTCTGGACGCCATCCATCATTTACCCCATCCGAATACCCGCCCGATGGAGGAGTGAACGCATTGGGAATAAAGACCTGCAAATTCTCTTGAATCTCTATCGATTGGGTGAGTTCCTGGAAACAACCAAATTCACTGTAGACGGTCAAAGTCACAGGATACGTCCCCGCGATATCGTAAGAATGCGATGCATTCCATTCCGACGAACTTGCTCCATCACCAAATTCCCAGAAACTAGCCGTCCCGGTCTCCGTCTCATTTTCGAAATTCCATGTTGAGTTCAAGGGATGCGGTTCCGCGGCGGTTCCAGCATAAGGATTTTGAGAGAAAACCACATCTGGAGTTGGCCATACTTCCACCGTTTGAGGAATGTCCAGTGTCTGCACACACCCATCACTTGAAACCACTTCCAAGGTCAATGTATGCACTCCCACTTCTGTTAATGCAATCTCTTCCCCAGGAACTGGACCTGCATAGACCGTCGTGCCGTCGAGATCGATATGAAGCGTCGAGGTCACCGCACCGGTACTTTGATCGTTCAGCCACAGCATCAAAGGCTGGCACCCGGCATCAGGGTCAACCGCAAGAGCCGGTAGCGGATTGGCATAGACTTCAAAAAGCTGCTCCATCACGGATTCACACCCAAATGCATTGCTCACTTCAAGTTCTATAGTGTGCGCACCGACCCCTTCTACTTCGAAGCTTGGAGCAAACATATTACTCCCCAAATTGCCGTCAAGAGACCATGCGAAATTGATGGCCGATTGGGTAGCATTTACTGACTGAACGGTCGCTGGATTGCCACATGCACTGTTAGCATCCAAAGAGAATTCCGCTTGCGGAAGAGGGAAAACGGCAATTTCAATGGTGTCAAAAGCCATACAAAGCGCTGGGGATTGTCCCGTCACCGTGACGTCAAAATAGGTCACACCCTCGCCGTCATTTAGAAAAATGTGAGCTGGAGAAGCTTCATCCGATCCGGCATTGGAATCAACGAAGTCCCAAGACCATGTTTCAACACCGATCGAGTTGTTTGCAAAGCCGACCTCCAATGGGGAGCATCCCTCAACATTCGTGGCTACAACATCCAACTCAGGCGTAGGGTACACTGTCATTTCAAGACTATCCTGGATGCTGCA
>JAPKAW010000245.1 GCA_028825055.1 Flavobacteriales bacterium
TACTCGACGGATTGAATGTGGCGTATGTGACCTCAACGCGTCCAATCGAACGGCTGGATATATTGCTCGAATTCGAAGTGGAAGGCATTCATGCTGAAGGACCGAAGAGTTTGCCCCAATTGCTGCTTCAGAGCATGGAACAGGAGTTTGCATCGGAGCAATCAGGAGACGGGACGTGGGGCCTAGGGACTGAGGACCGCAAGGCGATCGAACAGGGTGATGCAGAGTCTCAGGTGGCCATACGAGAGACGCCTTTAAAAGCTGGAGGGGCCATTCGTGCCATCGTCGCTCGACCTAAAGGGTCTTGGTCTGAAGCCATGCCGGGGGGTGCTCTCAGCCAGCGGACATATGGAAACGCCGTGCACGGTCTCTTGGCTCAGGTTGGACAACGCTCCGACTGGGATTCCATTCAACCGAGACTGGGCTCTTCCTTCGGTATGGATCCGGAGCAGCGTGACGAGGTCGTGAAAGCAGTTGAAGACGTGCTGTTCCATGCGGAATGGAAACGTTTCTTTGAGGCGCCTGTGGATCACCGATTTGCTGAACGGCCGCTGCGGTTGGCATCGGGTGAAGTTGGACGTCCAGATCGCGTGGTGAAACTTAAGGACGGTTGGCACGTGTTGGATTACAAAACAGGAACGCCAGACAAGAAGCACCATCTTCAGGTGAAGAGCTACATGGACGCTATCGTGGAAATGGAGCCTGGAAAAAAGATATTCGGTTGGCTGCTGTATACCCGTGACTTGATACTCGTCCCAGTAGATTGACACATAATTCGTTCGACGTGTGTGTTTTGAGCGGGTCTGTGTAACTTGCTCCTCGACTGAATATCAACTGCCGTAGTCACCCTCCCATGGTTCGATTCCTCCTGACATTTTTTGCTACCTGCTGCTATGCATTCGCATGCGCTCAAGTGACTGACGCCTCTTCCATTGAAAACGGTCAAGTGGTCATTCAAAAAGGCTACATCATCAAAAAAACACATGAATCTGTCTTGGGCGAATCGCGGGCAGATGCCTGCGCTCCTGCAACGGCATTGCGGGATTTGGAATGGAATAATGTGCGGGCTTTGATTGAAAATGCGGGAGCGCTTTGGTACAACCGAGCCATTGATAAGGGCGCATTCATGGTTCCCAAGGAAGAAGGGGTGTCTGTGGTTTACGGAGGTGCTTTGTGGATGGGAGGCATTAGTCCTGATCAGCAGTTGAAGTTGGCGGCGGTTCGGTATCGCAACACTGGCAATGACTTTTGGCCCGGTCCATTGACCAATACCGGTGCTGCCGAGGTTGGCCCAGCCGTATGCGAACAGTATGATAAATTTGCCATCTCACAACGAGCGGATGCGATGCGCCACCGCCAGTATTTTGATTGCACGTCGGATCCGGAATGTGACATGGATGAGCAATTTCCAAACGGGTATAGCATTCCCGCTTATTTCTTTGATTATCCGGCACATGGAAATGTGAGTTTGAATCAAGATTTCTACTTGTCGCCGTTCATGGATTATGATGCGAATGGGTTTTATGATCCTTCAGCGGGAGATTATCCGTGGTACGATTTTCTGCAAGAAATCGATTGTGCAGAACGTCGTCGTGAAGATCCCGTTCCGTTATACGGAGATCAGACGTACTACTGGATTTTCAATGACAAGGGCAACATCCATTCGGAGTCACAAGGCGAGCCGATTGGCATGGAAATTCGTGCTCAGGCCTTTGCATTCTCGACCAACGATGAGGTCAATAACATGCAGTTTTACAACTATGTGGTGATCAACCAAGGAACACAAACATTGACGGAAACGTATTTCGCGCAATGGGTGGACTGCGACTTGGGAGGGCACGTGGACGACTATGTGGGAGTGGATGTGCGCCGTGGATTGGGTTACGCTTACAATGGCGATGCCTTCGATGAAGCAACGAGTTATTCAATAGGTTACGGCAGCAATCCACCGGCGATGGGAGTGGACTTTTTTGAAGGGCCATACCAAGATTCAGATTCCATTGACAACCCTTTGACAACGGTCTTCACCGATGCCATTGATTCTTTGGGAATTCCTTACAGTGGCATAGGCATCGGATACGGCGATGGCATCAAAGACAACGAGCGTTATGGGATGCGGAAGTTCATTTATTACAATTGGAATTTTGGAATCAACGGCCAGCCGACCTTGGCTGCGCAGTACTATAATTACATGCGCGGATACTGGAAGAACGGTCAACGCATGGCCTATGGAGGAGATGGCTTGACCCCAGCGACAGGAGCCAATTTGGAAATTGAAGCGGATTATATGTTTCCGGGTGACACTGATCCATACCAGTGGGGAACTGCAGGAGTCGGTGTGGAACCATGGACGGAAGTGGGTGCTGGGAATCCAGCGGGTGACCGCTTGTTTTTGCAGTCAGCAGGGCCATTTACGTTGGAGCCCGGCGACTTCAACAACATCACGGTGGGCATGGTTTGGGCGCGTGCAACAGGAGGGGAACCGTTTGAGAGTGTAGAGCTTTTGAGATTGGCGGATGACAAAGCGCAAGCGTTATTTGACAACTGTTTCGAGATTGTCTCCGGACCGGATGCGCCGGACATTTCCATTCAAGAGTTGGAGAATGAGCTCATCTTGTACTTGACCAATGACAACCCCATCTCCAACAATTATCAGGAAGAATACACGGCGACGGACCCCTCCATTCCAACAGTGTTGGAAGATGGATCGGTGCTCACGGACGAGGAACGCAGTTATGTTTTTGAAGGCTACAAAGTGTATCAGCTTTCGGATAAGACGGTGAGCCCTTCCGATTTGGGGGACATCAACAAGTCCCGACTGATCGCGCAGTGCGATTTGCAAAACGGAGTGAGCCAGGTGATCAATTACACCTTCGATGCGGTCATGGAAACCCCTGTTCCCACCTTAGAAGCGGACGGTGCGGACAACGGGATTTTCCACAGCATGAGTGTCACGACAGATGCCTTTGCACAAGGAGATAATCGATTGGTCAACTATAAGACCTATTACTTCATGGTCTTGGCTTATGGGTACAATAATTACCGTCCGTACGACGCGAATCTTGGCACGGGACAAGACACCCAATTCAAGGCCTCACGAAAAGCAGCCGTGGGGTCCATTCGATCGTATTCAGGCGTACCGCACAGTCCCATCACAGAGTCGGGTGGAACAGTTCAGCTTGCTGCATATGGTTCCGGCGTTGCGATGAC
>JAPKAW010000246.1 GCA_028825055.1 Flavobacteriales bacterium
GGCCAAGATCGCGTAGAGTCCAAGCGCATTCCCAAGCCCCATTCTCCATCTGTAGAAACCAACAAAGGCACGGTTGAACGCTCTTGCAGTCGACGCAATCGTTGGATTTGGCCTGCAGGCGTTCCCTGCATGCAGATGACCCCGCCAATTCCAAATTCCATCACCCATTTTTCGGCTTCAGACCAACCTGTTGTATCAGCATGAGAGTAGACAGGAGGCATCAGCAATTGGGCCATTTGTGCTCTCAGACTCATATGTTCCATTACAGAATCTGCCCAAGCTTCATGCTCATCTGTCAAAAAAGGGGGGAGATGCGCAGGAGTGTCGACCTTATGTTGCGCATGGACTGAGGTCAAGACTAAAAAGGCCCAAATCAAGCTCCAAATTCTTAAAAACACGAAGTGAGCCGTCATTGCTTGCTCGAAATGGTTTTTTTCGCGTGTGATAGTAAGAACTGAAATTGTTCTTCGATCGTGAGGTTACTGTTGTCTAAAACAATGGAATCTTCCGCCTGACGTAATGGAGCCACTGCTCGACTGGAGTCAATACGATCGCGTTCAATAATATTGTTACGAACCTCTTCAAAAGAGCTCGTAATTCCCTCCCGATGCATTTCATTTAATCTGCGCTGGGCCCGTATGTCAGGATCGGAGGTGATGAAAAACTTGAGTTTGGCATTGGGGAGAACAATTGTTCCAATGTCACGGCCATCCATAACCACACCGCCTTTGTCGGCCATACGTTGTTGAAGACGAACTAGCTTGTGACGAACAGCAGGGATTGCAGCGACCAAACTCACCTTCCGAGCAACGTCCATAGAACGAATTTCTTTTTCCACATTGACGCCTCCTAAATGCACATCGGAAGTCTCGCTTGTTGGATTGTACTTAAAGCTAATGAACATCCGGTCGATGGCTTGTTCAACTCTAGATTCTTCGATTTCGTTCCCTAGAATCAAGCGTTCTCGCATGCAAAAAAGCGCAGCGGCCCTGTACATAGCACCTGTGTCGACATAAACAAAGCTCAGTTCCTTAGCCAAGGACTTGGCCATGGTGCTTTTTCCAGCGGAAGAATGGCCATCTATGGCAATGTTAATACGGCTCGCACTCATGGTGCTGCAAGATATAGCGAATGGAGGATTTATTGCCTTCTAAATATGCTTGGGTTGAAAGCAATTCCAAAATGCGTTGAAGAGCCAGCAAAATGATAGGTGTTGCGGGTGATTCTGAGGCGAAATCGTTGAACAGAAAAGTCAAGGCCTAAGGCCAAGCCATTGGTGCCTAAACGTCCAGCAGCCTGCATTTCTTTGCGTCTTCGGTAGTCAAACCCGGTCATCAAGGTGAGTGCAGGACCGAGGTTTATGGCAGCGCCGATTCCGACATGTCGCATCAACTGGTCACCTAATTTGAAGGTTTGGTTTTCAATGATGTCACCAGTCAATGGATTGATGCTGTTGTCATAGGTGCCAGAAGGTGCCAAGTCCCATGTTTCCAAATGACCTGCTCGCAGATACAAAGTGAATGGCGCATTGCGAAATCCTTTGGTAATTCCAACTTGCAAGTCCTTAGGAAGTGCACCACTTGGCTGAGTTCCTTCCAATCCAAATTGACGTCCAAGACTTGTTACCCCAGCACCAAATGCAATGTTTTTCTCTGGCCAGACCGCGTGAATCGTTATGTCTGTCCCGATGATTCCAGCAACTTCTCGATCGAGAGAACGCATGCCGAAAAAGCCTTGCGCCCCGATAGACCACGTTGAATCAATACGATAGGACCAACCGGAGTAAAAGAGGTAGTCACCTCCCTTGAACGTGCCCAAGGAATTCCCCGCGGCATCCATTTCTTGGAAGGTTCCCATGCTTTGAAACCTCGCCCCAACCTGTCCGTTGAATTGCCCCCCAGGCTTCAATGCATAGTTCACAGTTGTTAGGCTCATTCCTGCGAAATAGTCGACAAAATCGATGGCCAATTTGCGATCCATCGAAGAGTCAAGAAGTGCCACATTGTTGGACGCTCCATGAACATCAGGCCGCAAGTCGGCTAAGATTCGTCCTCCGAGAGCCGCAGCTCGAGCGTCCGCAGGAATTTCAAAAACTAGTGATTCAGAGACCTGAGACCAACCGGCTGCCCCCATGAATCCAATGGCGAAAATGAGACTTAAAAAGCGAAGCAAGGAGTGCTGGTTTAGAGAGGCCATGGTTCAAGAAACGTTACTTCACCGCTTTTTCTTGTAGTAAAGCGCGTTCAATAACTTCACGTATATGCTTGACAAATGTAAAGGTGAGTCCTTTAATATACCGGTCGTCAATTTCATCAATGTCTTGACGGTTCCGTTCGCATAAAATGATTTCTTTTATGCCTGCTCGCTTTGCTGCCAAAATCTTCTCTTGGATCCCTCCGACAGGCAAAACTTGACCTCGTAATGTGATTTCCCCGGTCATGGCCAACGCCTTTCGAACCTTTCGTTCCGTAAATGCCGATACCATTGCGGTGATCATGGTGATTCCGGCACTGGGACCATCTTTTGGAATGGCACCCTGTGGAACATGCAAGTGGACGTTGCGTTCGTTCAGCTCAGCGGCATTGAGTCCGATTGATTCAGCGTTTGATTTGATCCATTCCAAGGCAATGATGGCGCTTTCTTTCATGACATCTCCAAGGTTCCCCGTGAGAGTCAACTTGCCTTTTCCGACCGTCAAAGAGGTTTCGATAAACAAAATATCGCCTCCGTTGGGCGTCCATGCCAATCCTGTCACGACGCCTGCGACATCGTTTCCTTGGTACTGATCCTTCTCTCGTGATGGTCCGAGTATTTTAGGCAAATCTTTCGCTTTCACTTCAGCTTCGAAAGGTTCATCTAAGGCAATTTCTTTGGCTCGATTTCGGATAATTTTGGTGATACGTTTGTCCAAACCACGTACACCGCTTTCATTCGTGTACTGTTCCACAATCGCCTCTAAAGTGGCCACTGGAATCTTGATTTGCTCTCGAGATAGCCCAGTTTCCTTAATATGCTTTGGAGCCAAATGGCGTTTTCCGATTTGCACTTTTTCTTCGACGGTGTACCCCGTGACTTCAATGATTTCCATGCGATCTCGCAATGCGGGTTGAACCGAAGCGAGATTGTTACACGTTGCGATGAACATGACCCGACTGAGGTCATAGTCTAAATCAAGGTAGTTATCGTGGAATGTGCTGTTCTG
>JAPKAW010000247.1 GCA_028825055.1 Flavobacteriales bacterium
GCCTCCAAATGAAGAGGATTATGTCCACCGCATTGGTCGAACTGCGCGGGCAGACAAAGACGGGGAAGGGGTCACTTTGGTCAATCCAGATGACCAGCATCGCTTTATGCGGATTGAAAAGCTGATCGAAAAGGTGGTTCCAAAATTGGAGATTCCCGAAAGACTTGGTAAAGGACCAGAGTACAACGGAGCGCGCGATCGATCAAGAGGTCCAGGTGGGGGCGGAAACCGTTCAGGTGGAGGCGGAAACCGAAAGGGTGGACAAGGGGGGAAATCAGGCGGGAATTACCGTGGAGGAGGTGGAGGAGGTAAAAGCCAGGGCGGCGGTTACAACCGATCCAATTCGTCAAAGTCCAATTGATGGATCAAGAGCGTTCAGAGGCTGAATGGAAGGAAAAGCTTGACCGTGAAACGCATCACGTCATGCGGGAGAATGGCACGGAGCGGCCGTTTAGTTCGGCGTATTGTGACCCCAAGTCCAACGGCTCCTATGCTTGCAAAGGATGTGGTTCTGTCTTATTTGATGCGGGAGCTCAGTTTGATGCGGGTTGCGGATGGCCCAGTTTTGATGCAGCCAAGGAGTCCAATCGCATCAAGGAAGTGCTCGATCAATCTCACGGTATGGTCCGCGTTGAAGTGCGCTGCGCTTCATGCGACAGTCACTTGGGCCATTTGTTCCCGGATGGGCCAACGGCTTCGGGAAACCGTTACTGCATCAATGGAATTTGCCTGAATCACAGCTCGTGATAGCAAAGCATTTGTCGGCCCAATTCAAGGTGTCGACGATTTCATTTTTCATGAGTTCGCCCCATTTTATCTGAAGACTTTCGGTTTTCAGGGGACATCCGCTGTTCTCGCGCTTTTACCATTCACAGACGGAACTCTCTTTCGAGCGATGGAATTCGCATTGCACGCTGTGATCCAAGGATTTTGGCTATGTCGAGTAATTCCTTATTCAAGAGTTCAACCTTTTGCATGGAAAGTTCCAAATACGTCTCAAGCAATTGGTCGGAATCAATGGCCGTCAGAGCTTCTTGTTTCGTTACTTTTTGGATCGACTGGATGCTGTCTTGGGTGCTATTAATGGCCTCTTTCCCCTCCTCCCAAATGGGCCAAAAAAGTTTTGCTTCCGATGAGGTCAACTCCAAACCTTCAGTGAGGAATGCTGTGTGCAATAAATCCATTTTGGCCTTCATGGCTTCCCGGTCTTTTGGGGTACGCGTCGAGTCGGACGGTCTCTGAGCCTGAAGCGTTAATACTGTGAAGCTTAATAAAAGTAGGATGAGTGCATTTCTCATGAGAAGGATGTTACGAATGTTGTTTGTTTCTAAATCGGGATTGAATTCCTTTGGTCATATTGAGACGTCATCGAGTAAGATGTCATCAAATAAGGCTCCATCATCAAGCCATTCTTCAAGCATGTCATCGGGAACGGTAAAAGATGGCTCCTGTTGTTCAAGTAAACATAAATACGTTTGACACGCGTTATGAGCGCTCCATTGCTGCACGCTAACAACAACACCAATGAGACCAATCCAAAAAGCGGCTGCGCGCATCCACAATCTTCGTTGGGGTTGATTGAGTCTCGAAGCAGGTTTGTCGTTCTCTTCCAGCCTTTGACGTATGCGCAGCCTTTGGTCATCAAAGAACCCGTCTGGCACATTGAATGGTGAGGATGTTGGCATGTCTTCCATGGTGTTTTGACGTTCTGTTCGTGGATAGGTTTAAGCGGGCAAAACCACGTTGGCACGGATTTTTTTTGAAGCATGGTGGAATGACGCTTTCAGGGCACCTTCTGTTTTGCCGGTTATGGCGGCAATTTTTCGGAAACTGAATTCATCAAAATAACGAAGAACAAACACCTGTCTTTGACGCGGAGGCAACGTTGAAATAGCGGCTTGCAAGCGTGTTTCGGCTTCATCGGCATCAAACAAAGCGTCTTCATTGAGATGACTCAAGGCTGCATGATTGGCAGCGTCCAATGAAACCCAAGCGTGGGTTTTTCGTTTGCGCATAGCATCCATAGCCTTGTGATAGGCAATGGTCATGAGCCAGGTTGAAAAGGTGGATTTCCTTTGAAAAGTGTCAATGGATTTCAATACTTGAATCATCACTTCTTGGCTCGCGTCATCTGCGTCTTGGTGGTTCACCAACAGTTTACGCATATAAAAATAAATAGGCTTCTGCCAAGCATTCATAAAGCCCTCAAAAGCCTTCGATTGAATGTGCGGATTCGAAGCGGTCAGTCCATCCAGCCAATCGGGCTGTTCAAAATCTTCTTTATCCTTGCTGATCTTTTTTGGCATCATAGCATCTCGTGTCACTTTGACGAGGCTACCGCGCAAAAGTTTAATGCGAAGTGGCTTGATGGTGGTTCCGACGGGGGAACCAAAACCACAAGAAAACACCAGCTAAGAAAGTGAGGGTGGCAATGAGCTCCGCTTGTGTAAATTCGATTCCAGCCATTTCCATGATAGCATTGACCCGGATTTTTTCAATCCAAAAACGTTCGAAGCCATTAAAAATGAGGTACAACGCAAAGAGTTGTCCCGGAATTTGGATGCGTTTCCGTAACGACCAAAGCAGCGCGAAGATCAATGTGGCCAAGACGGTCTCGTAAAAAGCTGTTGGGAAAACGGCCGGATCCAAATAGGTCCCATACCCTTCGAAGATGGGCCAGGGGTCGGTTGGCTCAATAAGTTTACCTGTGTAGCCCGCGCTGCGGGGACCATAGACACCGTTGACATTGTTGGGATAGGCATACGACCACGTCCATTCCGGCAACCATTGCAGCCACGTGGGCTGTGGATTGGGATTAGGAATGCCCCAGTCCCCGTCTCCACTGACTTGGCATCCGATCCGTCCAATGCCATAGCCGAGCATCAAGCCTGGGGCGGTAGCATCAGCCAAATGCAAGAACTTCAATCCGTACTTGCGTCCATATAAAAAGACAGCCAAACCGCCTATGAGAAGCCCTCCGTAGATGGTCAGTCCTCCTAAGAAATTGCTCAACGATGGGTCGGTAAAGAAGCGAACGAGTTCGTCCGGATATTCGAGCAAATGAAAAAGTTTAGCCCCCACAATCCCGCCGATTGCTGCTGCTGTTATGATTCCTCCAACATGTTGACTTGCTGGTAGTTCTATGGATTCGGTTCGAGGTTTGTCGAGTTGTGAACTCCGGCTCTGTCTCC
>JAPKAW010000248.1 GCA_028825055.1 Flavobacteriales bacterium
GCCATCAGGGGTCAGGTAAATAACTTCGGCATAGTCTCTTTGAGCGCGCAGTGAATCGATGGCATCTTGGATGGGTTGAATTGTCATGACCATTCCAGCATTCCCACCAAATGGTACATCATCTACCTTTTGATGATTGTCCTTGCTCCATTTTCGGATGTTGTGGACATGGATCTCAACCAATCCTTTGTCTTGTCCACGTTGCACAATGCTGTCAGCAAATGGTCCCTCGAGCAGTCGGGGCACTACGGTGAGAATGTCGATGCGCATGATCAAAAAGTAATTCGTAGAAGCCAAAGGTAGTGACCACAAAGTACCGAGGATTCGATGCCTTCAAACTGTACCTTTGTATGGACGTAGAAGATTAGAACTTCATGAGGGATAGAAAGGAATACAGCGCGGTCGTAAGCCATCCGTTTCATGTTTTTAATGGCATCTTCTTGACTTTGCCATTGGACGGGATCCGGCAGACAGGACTTCGCGTCCCATTATTGCAAGAAGCATGCGACGAAGGACTCGACCGGTCTGAAACACCCCAGGAGATTATCGAACGGTTTTTGGAACAGCAGGGCTTTGACTCAATGGAGCAAAAAACAGACTTGCTTTTCCGTATCATTCAATATGTAGAGCGCCAGGTGGTGTTGGTTGATGCATTGGAAGACGCCCGTTATGCGCAGCTCAATGATCTTGGAGGTGCAGAATCCTTGTCAAGCTTGATGCAACGGGTAAGGCGGCATGGTAAAGAGGCAGAGCTGAAAAAACTTTTGGGAGATTATGCAGTTCGGGTTGTGCTCACAGCACATCCGACACAGTTTTATCCTGGCAGCGCCTTGGCCATCATTACGGATTTGGCTACGGCTATGGAAGAAAACGATTTGGTTAGCATTCGTAAGTTGTTGCACCAATTGGGACTTACCCCTTTCTTTCAATCGGAGCCACCAACCCCTTATGACGAAGCGGTTCGCCAAACGTGGTATTTGGAAAACGTGTTTTATCATGCAGTGCCAGACTTGTATGCACGGGTGGCTCAAGCGATGGACGATGCTGCAGCAGAGAGCATCTGCTCTTCTTTAATTGGTATCGGATTTTGGCCGGGTGGTGACCGCGATGGGAATCCTTTTGTCGATGCACAAACCACGTGGCATGTTTCAGAGCGGTTACGTGCAACATTGCTTCGTTGTTATCGTCGTGAAATTCGGGACCTCAGAAGGAGGATTACCTTCAAGCACGTAGCCACGATTTTGGATCAATTGCAGGACCAAATCGAATTTGCTATGCTTCACCCTGAGGATGAGAGACTCTCTGTGGCAGATTTGACGTCGCGCTTGGAAGAGGTCGCTGCATTGGTGTTAGAACAGTCAAACGGCCTTTATATAGATCGTGTGCGTGCTTTTCTGTTTAAACTGCGGCTGTTCGGATTGCATTTTGCGAGCATGGACGTGCGGCAGGATAGCCGGGTTATTCAGTCAGCAATGGATTCCGTGCTGACCGCTTCAGGTGAGGATGTGCTTTCGTTTCGATCGTTGTCTGTGCAAGAACAAGTTGATCGACTGTTTACTTGGACAGGGAGTACAGATCTCGAAAAGTTAGAAGTCGAACGTCATCAGGATGTACTGGAGTCGTTGCGTGTGATGCGTAAGATTCAAAAACAAAACGGAGAGCGGGCTTGTCACCGTTTTATTATTAGCAACTGCAGAGGTATTCTTGATGTCGCAACCATCTATGCGCTATCCCGTGCTTCGGGAGCTGATGCAGATGTGGTCCTTGATATTGTTCCGCTGTTCGAAACCATTGCCGATTTGGAAAATTCATCCAAGGAGATGGATGCGATGTACGCTCATCCGGTATATCGGAAGCATTTACAGCATCGAAAGGATCGGCAGACCGTAATGCTTGGGTTTTCAGATGGCACTAAAGATGGCGGATACCTTCGCGCCAATTGGGCCATTTACCAAGCGAAACAGGCACTTACACAGGCGTCAAAGGCTGCAGATGTGACCGTTGTATTTTTCGATGGCCGCGGAGGACCTCCGGCACGTGGAGGTGGAAATACGCATCGTTTTTATGCTTCATTGGGTCATGATATTCAGAACGATGAAATCCAAACGACGATTCAAGGTCAAACCATTAGTTCCAATTTTGGCATTCCCAAGTCCGCTGGGTTCAATTTGGAATTGCTGCTAACGGCAGGGTTGCAAAATCGTTTGTTCGAAGATCAAAGTAGTGAAATGTCTTTGGATCAGTCCGCCTTGCTTTCTGAACTGGGTGAACTGAGTTTTCGCCATTATTCCCTGCTTAAAGAGCATGATCAGTTCATGAATTATCTGCAGACTTGGGGTACCTTAAAGTATTACGGGCAGACCAATATCGGAAGTCGTCCTACGAGTAGAAAGGGTGGAGAAACATTGAATTTTGAGGATTTGCGCGCCATTCCTTTTGTGGGTTCATGGACTCAGTTGAAACAGAATGTTCCAGGATTCTATGGTGTAGGGACGTCGCTTGAAATCATGGAGAAAGCGGGACGGTTGAGCGAAGTCGCAAGCTTGTATGAGAAGAATTTATTCTTCCGTTCTCTGATTGAGAATAGCATGCAGAGTATGGTTAAAAGTGACTTTCGGTTGACATCTCATTTGGCTCAAGACCCCGTTTTTGGTGGCATTTGGAGTCAAATCCATGAGGAATTCGAACGCACGGAGCGTCTCGTATTGGCTATATCGGGTCAAACGAGCCTGATGCAGCGAAACCCGCACATCAAAGAGAGCATTTCACTTCGCGATGGCATTATTCGTCCTTTGTTGGTCATTCAACATTTCGCTTTAAGTAATCTAGCGGAGGATCCTTCCTCTTCGAGTTGGGATCCTGAAGTGATGCGTCGTTTGGTCGTCCGTTCGATGTTTGGAATCATCAATGCTAGCCGTAACGCGGTTTGAAGTAACCGCAGGATCGAACTGACTTTACTTTTAAGACATAAAAAAAGGCCGCGATTAAGCGGCCTTTTCTTTTGAAAAACGTGCGCGATTAGCGCAAGCCTGACACGAACTCCATTTCTTCGATGAGGTTGTTGGCCCCTGCGAATTTGTCGAGAACCCACATGATATAACGAACGTCTACAGAGATCGTTCGTTGCAAATCATGTTCGAAGGCGATGTCACCACTCATCGCTTCCCAGTTCCCATCAAA
>JAPKAW010000249.1 GCA_028825055.1 Flavobacteriales bacterium
GTATTCAAAGCCACAGCCAAATCAGCAATGGTGGTATCCTCTGTTTCTCCTGAACGGTGACTCATGACACTGGTATAGCCATTGCGATGTGCTAGGCTAACTGCATCTATGGTCTCAGTCAATGTGCCAATTTGGTTGACCTTGATTAAGATTGAATTTGCTATGTCATTCTCGATTCCACGAGACAAGCGATGGGTGTTGGTCACAAACAAATCATCCCCTACCAATTGAATCTTGTCACCGACAGATTGAGTCAATAGCTTCCATGCATCCCAATCGTCTTCAGCCAAGCCGTCCTCAATGCTAATAATGGGATACTTGTCACACCATCCCTTCCAGAAATTGACCAAGTCCTTGCCTTCCATGCGGTCGCCAGTAGACTCAAACAAATACAGTCCTTTCTCTGCATCGTAAAACTCAGATGCTGCAGCATCTAAAGAAATGAGCAAATCCTCTCCAGGCCGGTAGCCTGCCTTTTCGATGGCCTCAATGACAACCTCGATAGCTTCATCATTTGATTTCAAATTCGGAGCAAAACCACCTTCATCCCCAACATTCGTTGAGTGACCCTTTTTCTTCAAAACGTCTTTCAAAGCGTGAAAGACTTCGGTGCCCATGCGCAACCCGTCCGAAAACGTTTCCGCACCTACAGGCATGACCATAAATTCCTGTATATCAATCTTATTGTCAGCATGAGAACCACCGTTGAGGATGTTCATCATTGGGACTGGCAGGGTATGGGCATTCACTCCTCCGATGTACCGATACAATGACTGACCGGAACAATCAGCGGCGGCATGGGCAACTGCAAGGCTTACACCTAAAATTGCATTGGCTCCCAAATTGGCCTTGTTGGATGTACCATCCAAATCGATCATGACTTGGTCGATGTCACGCTGGTCGAAAACGTCGAATCCGTTCAGTTCATCATTGAGCAAATTATTGACATGGTCAACCGCTTTGCTCACTCCCTTTCCCATCCACTCCTCACCACCATCACGCAATTCAATTGCTTCGTGAATCCCCGTAGACGCACCCGATGGCACCGCGGCACGGCCCATGTTGCCATCACCGGTGATGACATCGACTTCAATGGTAGGATTGCCTCGAGAATCGAGAATCTGACGGGCTTGGATTTCTTCAATGTAACTCATGATCTTGGATCAAGTATTTGACGTTGCCATGAGAAAAAATATCCCGTGGCACCTCGGCTCATTTCCGAAGCAGCGCTTCATGGCAAGCAGCCTTAAAAGCGGTGCGAAGTTAAGGCATCAATCGAGCGCAACAACCCGTTCCATATTCTCGACAAATTGGTCAAAAAGATAGCGACTATCGTGCGGTCCCGCTGATGCTTCGGGATGGTATTGAACAGAAAAAACAGGACGTCCTTTCAAAGCTATGCCAGCAATCGTTTCATCATTCAAATGAATGTGGGTCACTTCGATTTCAGGAACCCCCTCTAACGAATCACGATCCACCATAAAGCCGTGGTTTTGCGATGTAATTTCAGCCTTACCTGTTAGAATGTTTTTAACGGGATGATTCACTCCTCGGTGACCGTTGAACATCTTGATTGTACGAAGACCTTGACTCAACGCCAAAATCTGATGACCCAAACAGATTCCAAATACAGGTTTACCTGAATTGACCAAGGCTTTTACCGTTTCGATTGTTTCCAGCATCGCTCCAGGGTCGCCAGGCCCATTTGACAACATGATGCCATCTGGTGACCAAGATAAAATCTCTTCGGCACTCGTTTGCATAGGAAAAACACGAACCGCGCAGCCTCGATCCGTGAGGCATCGAACAATACTGCGTTTAACACCCAAGTCAAGCAAAGCCACACGCATCTTTGACTCTATACCCTCTGCGGGTAACGCATCATAAACTGATGACGTCGTTACAGCACTGCTCAATTCCAACCCCTCCATTGATGGAACCGCTTCAAGCAGACTCATCAGTTCAGATTCATCCGTTCCATCACTGCAAATGATAGCATTCATTGCCCCACTCTGTCGAATGTAACGGACGAGAGCGCGGGTATCCAGATCACATATACCAACAACGGCGTCACGCTCAAGGTAATCCTGTAACGTTCCACTCGAGCCCGCTCTGCTAGCGATGGATGAGTAGTTTTTTGTTACCAAACCCGAGATGCGGACCTTTTTAGATTCAACCTCTTGATCGTGAACACCGTAATTCCCAATGTGAGCGGTTGCCATAACCAAAATTTGCTGATGATAGCTCGGATCCGTGAAAATCTCTTGGTACCCATACATCCCTGTATTGAATGCAATCTCACCGGTCGTGATTCCCACTGCGCCTGCTGCGTGGCCTTCAAATCGCTTACCATCTGCCAGTAAAAGAACTGCTTGAACTTTCGAATCCCGCGTTTTACCCATGGCTCAAAGATAGTAGTGCGATTGAATTCTATCGCACTCTTTGAAGAAGCACTTATCCGCAAAAAAAACAGAATGATGTCAAAAAAGTCAACATAAAAAAAACGGACAGCTTTTGGCTGTCCGTTTTCAATTCTAGTAAAAGAACTCAGTCTTTCTTTTCTTCGTCTGACGAAGCTTCCGTTGCATCATCCGCAGGAGTTTCCTCGGCTGTAGCAACTGGAGTTTCCTCGGCTGCAGCAACTGGAGTTTCCTCGGCTGCGGCAGCTGGAGCTTCATTAACTACTTCTGCTTCTGTATCTACTACAGGAGTTGATGTAGTTCCGCGTCGAGAACGTCGAGAACGCTTCTTCTTTGGCTCAGTTCCGTAGACATCATTGAAGTCGACGAGTTCCATCATGCACATCTCTGCATTGTCACCCAATCGGTTTCCCGTTCGGATGATCCGTGTGTAGCCGCCTTCACGGGTAGCTACTTTAGGACCTACGGCACGAAACAATTCAGTTACGGCATACTTGCTTCGCAAGACGCTAAAGGCAATACGTCGGCTGTGCGTCGTGTCTTCTTTAGATCGGGTAACCAAGGGCTCAACAACACTCCGCAAAGCTTTCGCTTTCGCAACAGTAGTCGTAATGCGCTTGTGTTCAATCAGCGAGCAAGCCATGTTGGATAACATAGCCCGACGGTGAGCGGTCTTACGACCTAAGTGGTTGAAATTCTTATTGTGACGCATGGCTTCACTCTTTGTCGAGTTTGTACTTGCTCACATCC
>JAPKAW010000025.1 GCA_028825055.1 Flavobacteriales bacterium
CATGCCGAGGAGTTCGGCTGTCAGATTAAGGTCAGTCAAATGTAAAAAATGAGCGGCATAAAGATTTTGGCTCAGTTTTTTGAATTCTGATTCAGGCAGGGCTTTTGATTCGCCATTCATGCGATTTATACCTCCAGACTTCGTTATGATTTGTTCAATCATAAGGTTGCCATTCATCGATACTTGAGTCAAGATGCCAACACCATATTTGGTCTTGATTTCCACATCAATTTTCATTTCGGAACCTGCAGTCCCATCAGCAATTTGCACAAGAGACTCGAGTGTTTCAAACGCTTCGGATCCGCCGCGAGCGGTGTAGTAATCGAGGAATACGGTTTCTGCTGTTTCTCCAACGGGTGCTGGGTCGAGTTGCAAAACGCGTTTGCCAAGGGCGTCAAAAAACTCAATTTCTGAATGACCGCTAAAACGGTTTAACCCTTCTGGAATGAGTAAGCGGTCGCCAGCAATGGCAATGATGAGATTGGCAGGACGTAAATACTGAATTGCGACCCGTTGGATATCCGAGGGGGTGACTGCTTGCAACGCCTTCATAAAAGTGTGTGGCCCTTCCGAATCTTCTCTATACAAAATGGCATCGTGCCAAGCTTCCAAGTGTTTTTCTGCATCGTGGAGTTGCATGTCAGCGATGACCGCCTCGACGGCTGATTGAATCAATTCTTCATCCACTCTGTTCAGAGCGAGTTCCTGCATGGAGGCGATGGACTTCTCGATGAAAGGAATCACTTGATTGGGTGTTTCCAGGGATTGGATTCTAAAGCTCCCCAACAAATGATCTGCCAGTAAGTGAGAGGTCAGATTCGGAGAGCACGGCGGAGTTAAACACGTGGTGTCAATAAGAATTCCAGGAAGTATTGGATGCGTGAGTAGGGCATTCAAAACGACACATGCAGCTTCGTCAGAATGTCCCGGTTTTAATGAGACGGTGTGAGAAAGTTCCAGAGCCATGCGTTGCTCTCCGGGAATCTCACCAAAGCAAACGCGGTTATGAAGTGGCTTGATCGGAGCACTATGTCGGACAATTGGAATTTCCCGTGGCAACCAATCGCCCAATGCAGCTTCAATCCAAGTGCGGATTTCTTCATGAGGCAAATCTCCGGTAACAGCGATGCTTGTATACTGAGGGCGGTAGTGCTGGGCATGGTGTTGTATCAAATCAATCTGAGAGATGGAATCAAGCGATGTAGGAGAGATCGTTTCTCCATAGGGGTGTTTCTTCGTGAATACCCGTTGCAGACTCAGTTGATGAGCGCGGATTTCGGAACTGTTCTCATGTGTGGAAATGGTGAGGCGGTAGCGCTCTAAGGCCCCATTGACAGCCGTTTCTGTGAAGGCTGGATAACGTAAAACCTCCACTAGCAACGCCAAAGTTTGTTGGGCGTACGCTTTGGGACAAGAAGCGTGTAACAGACCTTGACTGGTGATGATTTCGGCATCATATGCATCCAATAAAAGGTCCAAGGAGTCCAAGGGTCGCAGCGCAGTTCCCGAGCGCATGATGTCCCCGGTCAATTGAGCAACTCCTGTGCGTTCTAATTCCAACGATAAAGGAGTCTTCATTTCAATCGACCAGAAAACACGTGTTGAGTCAGTGTCAGCTATAGAAATAAGACGTAGCCCATTTTCCAACGTGTCTACATGAACAGAAATGTCGGCATCTCGAGTATACGCTTCACTCATTTCTTGAGAAATTGAAGCAGAGTGAAAAAAGCCGAAGAGACTTAAAATGAAGACAAACTTTTGCGTGGTTGGTTTGGGGCGTATCGCAATGGAAATTGACATGAAGAAATTATTGATTTAGAGGCTCAGAACGTTAGATGTTTGTTTCCGCTTGTGAATATACAGCGTTCAATTCGGACACAATGGCATTATCTTGGTAGCGTAAATGAGCACGCGATATGGATTTAAATTGGTGGACTTTGGAGGATGTTTGGAGAAAACTCCATTCTGAACAAGTGGGTGAACTTGCAGATGACGCAAAGAATGCCATTGAACGCTGTCATGGCTTTCTGCAGGAAACAATTGCGAATGCAGATGAGGGAGCCATTTATGGCGTCAACACAGGGTTTGGAGACTTGGCGCATACCCGCGTGGATAAGGATTCGCTTCAAGCCTTGCAACGCAACATCTTAGTATCTCATGCCTGTGGAGTGGGAGAGGATGTTCCAAGAATGATTGTGCGCGCTATGCTGCTGCTCAAAATCAAATCGTTATCCAAGGGGCATAGTGGAGTTCAATTGGTTACAGTTGAGCGTTTGCTAACACATTTAAATGAAGATGTGCTGCCCGTTGTTCCTTCACAGGGGTCATTGGGGGCCAGTGGTGACCTGGCTCCACTGTCGCATCTCGTATTGCCATTAATTGGTGAAGGAGAGTTGGTTGTGGACGGGGCTGTCGTTCCAGCAGCAACTGTCTTGAAGGCAAAGGGATGGGATCCGATTGAATTGGGTGCGAAGGAAGGATTGGCCTTAATCAATGGAACACAGTTGATGCTGGGGTACGGGATTTTGGCCGTTCAACGAATGGATAAAATTGCGGCATGGGCTGATGCCTTGTGTGCATGGTCATTGGAGGCATGGAATGGCCGTCCTGAGCCGTTTGATGCTTCCATTCATGAGGTTCGAAATCACAAAGGAGCTCAAGAATCCGCTGCCAATATTCGCAATTGGATCAAAGGCAGTACCTGGCAAGATTTGCCTCGTGAACAAGTGCAAGACCCGTACTCTTTTCGCTGTTCTCCTCAAGTACATGGTGCTTCGCGTCATGCTTTAGGTGTAGCTCGTGAAGTATTTGAAAATGAAGTAAATGCAGTAACTGATAACCCTTTAATTTTCCCGGAGTCTGGCCGAATTTTGTCCGGAGGAAACTTTCATGGACAGCCCTTAGCATTGCAGTTGGATCAACTGGCTTTAGCCGCCCATGAATGGGGAAGTATTTCTGAGCGGAGAACATTCAAGTTACTTTCTGGCAAGCATGGATTGCCTCCCTTTTTGGTGTCCAATCCCGGACTAAATAGTGGATACATGATTCCTCAATACACGGCCGCCTCCCTGGTCTCACAGAATAAGCAGCTGTGCATGCCGGCATCCTCGGATACAATAGATAGCTCCAATGGGCAAGAAGATCACGTGAGTATGGGAGCCAACGCCGCGTTGAAATTATGGCGAGTACTGGACAACGTGGAGCAAGTCTTAGCCGTTGAGTGCTTGGTTGCAGCTCAGGCTTGTGATTTGAAGGAGGGAAATGGCCTCGCGCCGCGTCTTGCCAAACTTCAGAATTCGTTGCGAAAGGAGGTTCCTTTTGTGGCGGAAGACTGCTTTATGCAGCCACTCATGCTAGGAGCGAGGGACTGGATGTTTGCGGGAACTGATACCCCTTCTTTAGAAGACTAGAACCCTTTAAGGTTGTTTAGCGAACAGCGGCTTTCCGAACGATGAGGCGCAGCAGACGTGGCGCAAATCGTTTCAGATATGCAGCAATGATTTCAGTGCGACCAATCAAGACTTGATGTTTTTTGCGTCCAACAGCCCGGATCATTTGCTTGGCACACGCCTCAGCCGTTATTCCCGCTCCTGTTTTTGCGTCCATGGTACCTTGTTGACTGCCATCGCCGACCATGGCATTGACAGAGATTGACGTTTGAATAAAGCCAGGGCAAACCATGGTGACATCAATATTGTCGTCGTGATGTTCTGCGCGTAGCGCTTCAAAAAAGCCATGTAATGCATGCTTTGCAGCACAATAACCTGACCTTAATGGAGCGGAGAACAGACCCATGAGGCTAGTCACCACTACAAAATGACCGGATTGTACTCGCGCAAATTCCGGTAAAATAGCTTTAGTGAGAGCCAACGTTCCGAAATAATCAATCTCCATGACGCGTCGATCCACTTCGAGATCCGTGTCAATGGCGAGGGATCGTTGACTAACGCCACCGCAATGCACGACGACATCAATTTTGCCTTTCCAAGCCAACGCTTTCTTCGCTAAGTCCGGTATAAGCGCTGGTTTGCCTAAGTCCAAAGGCAAAACCAAAGCATGGAGCTGTTCGGTAGCACTCCAGGTGGAAGTCACTTCTTCGAGTGCGTGCTGGCGCCGAGAGGACAGGATGACATCGGCACCTAAGCGCGCCCATTCTGTGGCGGCAGCGCGCCCAATTCCACTGCTAGCTCCGGTAATCCAAATGCATTTTCCTTCCCAGTTCATGGCATATATCGTGATAACGCGCTTTCCGTGGGATCAGAAATCGATGTTCGCGTATTTGGCGTTTTCTTCAATGAAAGCACGACGCGGTGGGACCTCATCTCCCATTAACATGGAGAATACGTGATCACTGGCTGCTGCATTTTCAATGGTAACCTGACGAAGTGTTCGGAATTCCGGATTCAGGGTAGTATCCCAAAGCTGTTCCGCATTCATCTCACCCAAACCCTTGTAGCGTTGAATGCCAATGCCTGCATCGGAGCCAGAAGCGCCTTTGAATTGCTCAATCAAAAGATCTCTTTCGTCATCATTCCAAGCATACACTTGACGCGATCCTTTCTTGACTAAGTAAAGAGGAGGAGTGGCGATGTAGATGTACCCATTTTCAATCAACTCCTTCATGTGTCGGAAGAAGAAAGTCAGAATTAATGTCTCAATGTGACTGCCGTCAACATCGGCGTCACACATAATAACGACCTTATGGTAGCGCAGCTTGGAAATATTCAAAGCACGTTCGTCTTCTTCCGTTCCCAGCGTGACACCCAATGCGGTGTATATGTTTTTAATCTCCTCGTTCTCGAAGATTTTGTGCTTCATGGCCTTCTCCACATTGAGAATCTTACCACGCAGTGGCATGATCGCTTGATTGTGTCGGTCACGCCCTTGCTTCGCTGTGCCACCCGCAGAATCACCCTCCACTAAGAATATTTCACACAATGCAGGGTCTTTCTCAGCGCAATCGGCCAGCTTTCCAGGGAGTCCTGAGCCACTCATAACGGTCTTACGCTGCACCATTTCACGTGCCTTTCTTGCTGCATGACGCGCTTGAGCCGCCAAGATGACCTTGCTGACAATCGTTCGAGCGTCATTCGGATGCTCTTCCAAGTAGTCTTGGAGCATATCAGAGACAGCTTGGCTCACAGGTGCAGATACTTCAGCGTTGCCGAGCTTCGTTTTAGTTTGTCCTTGAAATTGCGGCTCAGCGACTTTAACGCTGACGACTGCAGTCAAACCCTCACGAAAATCATCCGCTGAAATGTCGAACTTAAGTTTGTCCAACATGCCGGAGCTTTCAGCATATTTTTTCAGAGTCAAGGTCAAGCCTCTTCGAAATCCGGACAGGTGAGTTCCGCCTTCGTGAGTGTTGATGTTGTTGACGTATGAGTACAAGTTCTCTGTGAAAGAGGTGTTGTAGGTCATCGCGACTTCAACAGGTACTCCGCTACGTTCTCCACTTACGTGGATGATTTCAGGAATCAAGTGCTCCCGATTCGCATCGAGATAATTCACGAAATCTTTTAAGCCATTCTCGGAATGAAACTCTTCAAATTTGAAGCCTAAGTCTTTGCCTTCATCATCAAACAACATCTCCCGCTCATCTTTAAGCGTGAGGATCAATCCTTTATTCAGGAAAGACAATTCGCGCAAACGATCAGCCAATGTGGCATATGAGTAGATCAGTGTTTCGAAGATTTCTTCGTCAGGCTTGAATTCGACTATAGTTCCTGTTTTGTCTGAGTTACCAAGCTCCTTGACGGGGTAAAGTTCCTTTCCACGGCAGTATGACTGGTCATACATTTTGCCGTTACGATGCACTTCAGCAAGCAAGTGCGAGGACAATGCGTTGACGCAAGAGACCCCCACACCGTGCAAACCTCCAGATACCTTGTAGCTGTCTTTGTCAAACTTACCGCCAGCACCAATTTTAGTCATGACCACCTGCAAAGCGGACACGCCTTCTTTTTCGTGCATATCGACTGGAATCCCCCGTCCGTTATCTTCAACGCGAACAGAGTTGTTCTCCTTGATGATCACATCGATTGTGGTGCAATGACCGGCAAGGGCCTCGTCGATGGAGTTGTCTACAACCTCATAGACGAGATGGTGCAATCCGCGAACACCCACGTCACCGATGTACATGGACGGCCGCATTCGCACGTGCTCCATCCCTTCAAGGGCCTGGATATTACTCGCGTCGTAATTGCTTTTGTTGGTGCTCGATGAAGAGGGGGTGGAGTCAGTAGATGGCCCCTCGTTCTGATTTTCTTCCGCCATGGCTTTCGCTTAAAATTTGGTAGTGTCGCAAGCGACTCAATCTACCTTCGAATTTAAGCATGAAAGGCCTGCAATTGCTGATAAAAAGGCGTTTTAAAGCGCCACTTATTCACAAAAAATAACCGGTTTGCTCAAAAGTGTTCAGAACGCATAATTCATGCCCATTTGAAACTTAAATCTTTGACTGTTGTAGCCCGGTAAAAAAGGGTTGTCCTGATTGAGTATGTTGTTTAGGTGGATCCACCCGCTCAGTCGTCCATTGTAGAGATATTCCAACTGCACGTTCCATACAGTCGATGCTCCCAAGGGAGTGTCAAAGCCCACCAGTTCACCTTCGCTGTACAATGCAACGGACTCATCTACAGACCACGATTGAAGGGTCTTGCGGCCCGTTAACAGTTCGATTTGACTTCCGATGCGTACTTTTTCTTCCCACGTGTACACAGCGCCCAATTCCGTCTGTAACGTGGGTAGGTTCCAAGGGCGGTTTACTACGTCATCATCCGATTCAAAGGAATACGCGTTTTGTTGAATGCTTCCTGTGAGCGTAAATGCAGACCCAAGTCTCCAAGAAGCATCCGCTTGAAGGGAAGTTTGATTGAAATTGGCATAGAGGGGGGTAAATGTTTCTCCGCGCAGGCTCAATGCGTCAGCTCTCCAAAGTAAGAACTGATCGAAGCGTTGGTGATGTCCACTTAGGTTGAAAGTAAACGCTTTGGTAATGGAACCTCGAAGACCAATTTGAGCGTGGATTTTTTCATACGTGTTGTTGAGCGAATCGGCATTGATTGATAGGAACGGATTGGAATCTAAGAGATTCTGGTAGCGATTTTGTTGAACACCGCCACCCACTTTGAAGTACGGGATGAAGAGGTCTCGCAAAAGGCTTGCAGAAGCTTCTATTTCTGGGACAATCATGAAAGGCTTGTTGCCTTGGGCATCTAACCAGAAAGCGATTCCTGCAGTCGTTTTGATATTCCCAAAGGTTTTACTCACGCGCGGGTGCAAATCAAAAATAGCTTGTCGGACGGTAGGAGTCTCTGAACCCTCAATGAAGCGTGTGAGCCGATCGATGTTGGAGTGCAGTAGGAGGGTTGTGGGGAGTCCTTCTAATCCATCAGAGCTCGATTGGCTTGACGATTCGCCATTGAACTTCACCTCCACATGCAGATCAACATTGTGTTCTTGTATTCCTCCATCGTTTAAAAGCTGATAGGATGCTTTAAGTTGATGTTGGAGGCTTTTGTTTTTTGTTTCAATGTTGTGTGCGTCGAGATGGATTCCCCAGACGTTGTAAATGCGTTTTGTCGAAGAAGCTGTTCCGATTATATCCGGTGCGCCTCCAAACAAGCTCACCCGTTGGCGGCTCCAATCGCTGGAAACTTCAACAGATTCAGACCCCAAGAAACGCTTTCCCCAACAGGCTATGCTGCTCGTACTAAACACGTCTTCAATGCTGTCTACAGATGCGAACCCTCCTTGGCTGGAGTCGTGCCCTCCTCGAATGCCCCATGTACCTTCTCGGGATCTCAAATCGGTATAGCTGAAATGAACAGTCGGGCTGATGTAATTGCCCAATCCAGCTTGGATGTGTCCTTTGTAGAGTCTTCGCAATGGTTCGCTTACCCGGAGGCGAACGGGACCATTTTTAGACCATTCGGGTTGGACATTCATCCGCTTAGAGAGCATGGAGTAAGTGAATGTTGGTTTTGTTGTTTTGAGTTGCGCGGGTTCTGGCCAGTGCAATTGCTTGTGGGCGTCCTGGAGTAAAATTTCACGATCTCCTATGAAGGTAACATCCAGGTCCAATGTGTCACCAGAAGCAAACACGGGGGTTGAAGCGAAAAGACTCCCAATGATCGCCCATGCGAAGAAGGGGTGGTTTTTGTTTGAAGCGTAATTCATGGCCTTCAAGGTTTCTCAGTGTTCAAGGTGTCAATAGGCAGAGGAGTGGGTCTTGTAGAGATATCGCGGATGCTGTCGCTTTCAATGACTTTGAGGAGGATTTCTTGCTCCAAACGGTCAATGCGTTGCACTTGAGCTAAGGCTCGAGTTTGTACCCACTCCAATGCTACGTTGTCTAAAACACTCTGTGCAGTGGTCCGAGCTTGGAACCAATCTTCCATTTCGATGTAGACATCAACAAGCAGTAAAAACGCTTGAAACTTCCACTCGTCATATGCTGCGAATTGATCGATTAGTTGAAATATTGAAGACTCTGTTGCCTGATAGTCCTCGCTATCAAAATTGATTTTGCACAATAGGAACTGACATTCAGCGCCGCGTTCACCGCCAAAGCTCGCTATGGTTTTTAGATCCGCAGACGCTTGCATCTCATCGCCGCGTTCCAAGAAGATCTTGCCCCGCCAATAAACAGCGGTCCGTTGAATGTCTTCGGGAGTTTGACCGTCTTCCAATACAAGGTTGGCATAGGTCATGGCCTCCTCCGAATTTTCGAGAAGGTATAAACAGCGCATGAGCCCGATGCGTGCTTCGAGCACGTTGTCTTTGAGCATGCTGACAGACTCAAGCGTACGATAATGAAGCAATGCACCATCCCAGTCTTCAGCGTTCCATGCAATCGTAGCTGCACCCAATGCAGCCAGTTCTGTGTAATCGCAAACGGGTTGATTCAAAACATATTCGAAAGCAGCACGGGCTTGATTGACTTGATCATCATCGAAATAACAATTTCCTAAGAAAAAATGAGCTTCGGTCAAAAAGCGTCCTTGATTATAGGATCGGATGTAATCAGTGAGTCGTACAATGGCTTTTTCACACAATCGCTCTAAGGCGAGGGATCGCGCAGCATTGAATAGTCGCTCTTCAATTTCGTCGCCATTGAGACCAACACCAGAGGGGATGTTATCAAGTAAACCGCGATCTATGAGAAGGGGCTCAACAACATTGAAAGCATCTCCAGCGATGGCGTCTTGCCCATAGTCCCGGCGAATGATTTCCCAAATCCCAAGGACATCATCATCCCGTCCTTCTTTGACACCGATTAAGCACAAATCTACCAAGGCGTATTTGAAACGGGCCGAGTTGGGGAATTCGAGTTGCATGCGTTCCATGGCGTTGCGTGCTTGCGGGAGTTGGTTCGTCTCGATGTAGCTGCGTCCTAAAGAATAGATAGCTTCAGGGAGGTAGCTTGATTGAGGGGCTCGAGCAATCATATCTTTGAGCACGTCAATTTCTTCCATGGGCCGGTCCAATGAGCCGAAGCATTCGGCGAGTTGCAATCGAGCATAGTCCTCTGTTAAATCGCTCGAACCAATGACTTCGTTGTAGTACCGCGAAGCGGCTTCGAAATCCTTCTTTGAAAAGAAACAATCGGCAGCACGAAGCTTGGCATCTCGCGTCTTGCTTGCATTTGCTCCAGGAGCCGCCTTGAGATAAGATCGGAACGCGCTAAGAGCATCCACATACAGCTTGCGCTTGAAGAGTGCGTAACCTCGGGCATAAATACCGTCGGCATAATGGCTGCTTTGATAAGCGCCTGGAGAGGATTCAAAGGCAGCATAACGGCCGGTGGCATCCGTGTATCTTTTTAAAAGGTAATTCAACTCCCCTTGCCAGAAATACGACTCTGCTGTAAGGAGAGGGTCTACAGGGTAAGTTCTGACAGCATCAAAATACTGCAAAGCTTCCTGGTAGTTGCCTGTTCGAAACAACTCGACACCACGGTTGTAAGCAACCAATTGAAATGCCTGTTGAACCGGCAATGTTTTTTCTTGAATCAATTCTAAAGCCTCCAATGCTCGATCATAATTTTTGGATGACATGTACACTTCGAGTAGGAACCCGTATGCCTCCTCTTTCCTTTTGGAGTCCGGAAAATCTCTGAGGTAGCGCTCTACGGCTCCAATGGCATCGTCAAAAGGATTGTAGGTGAGTTCATATGCGAGTTTAGCGTAGCTAAAGAGGGCGTCTTCTTGAATATCCCGGTCAAAATCCAGTTGCGAAGCTTTTTTAAAGGTCGTGCGCGCCTTGTCTTTTTCACCAAGACTCAAATAACAGTCGGCCATGTGGTACATCCCATTTTGGGCCATGGAGTCCTCCTCACGAACTGACAAAGTGAAGCAGTTGAGTGCTTTTCGGTATGCTTTTTCTTTGTAGTAAACGTAGCCCATTTGATAGGCGAATTCGCGGGTTCGATCCCGACCACGACTGAAGGTGTATGCTTCTTCCAAATAAGGCAGTGACTCTTTGAATCGTTGCTGCCGGTAGTGAGCATCTCCTACCAAACGAGAAACATCTGCACGTTGCACTTCGTTGATTCGACTGTCCTCATGGAGGACGGTTGGAGCGTATTCAATCAAGGCTTCATACTGCTCAGTTTCATGCAGTAATTGTGCAATGTAAATGGGGACAACCTGTTCGAATTCAGGATTTGTAGCCAAAGACTGAAACCCTGTTAAAGCAACCTGCGGTTGCCCTTTGAGGTAAGATATGTGGCTGAAGTAGTACTGAGCGTTGGCAGCAAACTTGCCGGATTCTTCAGGGCTCTCCATGACGGCAAACAAATCCAATCGCGCACCTTCATAATCTTTTAACTCAAATCGTGCGTGTCCCTTTTTGAATTGGAGCTCTCGTTCTTGTGCAACGGGCATCCGGGTTGTGCGTATGGATTCGAATGCTGCAATGGCATCGTTCCAATCGCGCTTGCGGTAAAGGAAGTTAGCATACATCCACTGGGCCTCTTGAACCAATGGAGACTCAGGATAGGATTCCATGAAATTTTGAATGCCATTTTCAGCATCGGCATGCTGCAACTCGATTGAGCATGCGGCCAATCTAAAGTTGGCCAATGCCGAAAGCGAAGGCTGATCCTCGTTGTCGGATTGAAGCCAGCGGCTGTAAAGGTTCATGGCTGAACCGTATTGATGGTGCTCCCATTCTGCTTCGGCCTGCATCCACAAGCGCTGCGAGTCAAAAGGGCTTTGATTCCACTGGCTATAGCTTGTTAATTGCGCGGATACAAGCGCCAAAAACAACAGCGTGCGAATCCGAAAAAAGGGGGAGGTAGCTTGCGACATGTTCAGAAGTTGGGTCCTTTCGAAATTAAGGGTGCTTTGCGTGTTGAAATGCAGCACCATCTGAAGTTCTCAACGCTGAGCTGTGCCTATTTGTATGGCGATATTGCCAAAAAAAGAGACAGCCCCAAGTTTTTTTGGAGCTGTCACAATTCGAATCTAATTCGAATCTAATTCGAATTTTATTCCCCGGCCATTGGAGCTCCTTCTGGAACATCGGCAATCTGAACGCCTGAGGCTTCGAAGGCCAATTCAAAAACAGGCTCAGATACGGCATCGATGGCTGCTTGAGTAGCCCCAGCGTCTTCCAAGAGGTGCTTCTGAAATTCGACTGATAGTGTGTCGTAGTATGCTTCACCTGAGAACAACGCTCGTTTTCCTTGCACGCTGTCTTTCGGGACAAAAAAAGCATGGTCTTTCATGAAAACCATGACGGTGTCTCCTTGAGGTCCCTTAATACTCATCCAGCACCCCATGGTCATGCAACTCTGAACAATTTCTGCATCAAATAGCCCTTGACCACTTCCTCCAGCATCCATCACGCTGACAACATCGCTGGCTGACATAGGGGCGGAAAAATCGGCAATGGGCTCTCCGTAAGGTGTCCAAATGGCTGTGTCATTATCTGACGTTGCTTGTTCCGTGGAATCTGTATTGCAGCCCAGTAAGCATACCACATACAAGGGGAGGAAAAACACGATTTTCATGGCGCAAGGTTACGGTTTTTATAAGGGAATATATTGCCTCCAGCGTCAGTTTTTCAATGTGATCTCAAATTCAGTTCGTCGATTGATTGAACGCGATATCGCATCAATATTGGGAGCTATTGGATGGGATTCTCCTAATCCTTGAGAGGTGATCCGCGTCACGGGAACACCGTAATTGGCAAGAGCAGTGGCAACGGCTAGCGCACGCCGCTCGGAGAGGACTTGGTTCTCGCGTTCGGCGCCGACATCATCGGTGTGGCCAATAATGTGAACTCCAAGGGCCTCGTTTCGAGTGAGGTATGAAGCGAATGCTTCCAGAATAATGATGGAAGTTCGGTCAATTTCTGCGCTATTGGAAGCATACTGAATGTCTCCAATTTCAAAGGCTTCCCCATTGAGAGGTTGCTGCAACACGATGGGAGCGAAAAGGGCGTCCGAGTTTGGAGCCGTTTGCTCGATGTCCACCACGATGCTCGCTTGAAATGCCAGTCCCTCAGCTTCAGATATTAGCAAGACATCTTCGCCTTGATCCAATCGTACAATGGAGGCAAAACGTCCATCATCTTCATTGATTTCGATTGCTTCGATGCGCTTGGATTTCGCATACTGTAAATAAAGCTTTGCGCCAGGAGGGATGCCACCGTCAGTAGCTTGAAGCGTTCCCTTCACAATTCTAACTTGCTCCGGCTTAAATTCTTCAGGAACGGGGAATCGAAGGAGGTCCAATCCTTTGGTGCCTGTTCGCCTGCTCGCGAAAAAAGCCTCTTGGCCATCTGTACTTACCACCAAGCCATGCTCGTCCCCATCTGTATTTACAGGGGCCCCCAAGTTTTTCGCGTCCTCCCAATGCCCTGTGGAATCACGGTGACAGTACCATATGTCATACCCGCCGCCGCTCGGAGATCGATCGCTTGAAAAATAGAGCGTATTTCCGTCTGGGTGAATAAACGGAGCTTTGTCGTTGGAAGATGAATTGATTGGGCGAGGCAGTATTTCAGCAGGTCCCCAGACTCCATTCTCAGTTCGTTCGGACATCCAGATGTCCATGGTGCGATTCCCCGATGCATCCACCAAGCTATTCTCATTGACAGAGGCAAAATAAAGCTGCTTTCCATCTGAGCTTAACGCAGGTTGAGCTTCCCATCCAGATTCACTGTTGAGACTTTTCAGCGGCTTGAGAGTTCCCCAGAGATAAAGATAGTTGCCGTCATCATCGCGGTCTAGAACCTCATACTGCGTCATGAAGAGATCGATGTTTTCCGGGAATGCCGCTGTTGGGTTTTGAGCTGCGATGTACAATTCCAAATTGTCAATAGAGATGCTAGCTCCGCCATAGCGCATGCCAGCATTGAAAGGGGTATCTAAAGCGACATCGGGTGCGAAGTTCTGCGTCTCATTGGAACGCAAGGACATGTTGAATGTCTCAACGTCCCGTGTTATAACATCGCCCTTGGCTTTTTTCTTTCCACGTCGCGTAAAAAACAACAAGGAACCGTCTGGAGAAAGAGCCGGTAGGAATTCATCCTCGTAAGAACTGACTTCTTTGATGATTTGGGGTGTGATGTCATCCTGATGCCGATAGAAATCTAGTTGAAACTGAATCAAGGGTAAAACGTGCTCGACCTCGGCGAGTTGTCTGTTATAGCGCTTTCCGAGTTTGTCAATCTGATCGGAAGGGAAGTTTCGATAATCTGAAAAATAGTCTTGTGCTTCTTGGTAATCACGATCGGCATAAGCCATTGCTCCCATGATATAGAGCGCATCAGCATGGTAGTGTGGGCAGCTCCTTAAGAGTTCCCTTAACGGTTCTTTTGCGGCATAAAAACTGGCCCCGGTTTTCTTGGCTGCAGCAAACTCCAATTTTCCCCATTCGAGAAGGCATGCCATGCACTCCTCGTCTTTGCTGTATGCGACTTCAATAAAAGCAATGCGCTCCGAACGATCGTATTTTGAAGAGTTTTGAGCCTTCTCCAGCAAGCGGACAACCTTGTCGTTGCTATAGTCCAAACAGGAGTCATCTTGCCCCGTGACAATTTTTGCCATCCCCGTTATCGCAACAACGATTAAGCTGATGTTAGCGGAAGTCTTAAGCCTGCTCCAGTTCATTTTCAGATGCAGCGATGATTGAAGAAACAGCACCATCGCCCGTGACATTGACAACTGTGCGGCACATATCTAGAATGCGGTCAACAGGGAAGATCAAGGCAATCCAACCTGGGTTGAGACCGACACTTTCTAAAACAATGATCATCAGGACCAATCCGGCCGAAGGGATTGCTGCCGCTCCAATGGATGCTAGGGTGGCAGTCAAGACAATCACCGCCTGCTGACTCAATTCCAAATCGACCATGTGAAATTGAGCAAGGGCAACGACTGCGATGGCTTGGTACATGCTAGTGCCATCCATGTTGACGGTTGCCCCAATAGGAAGGACAAAGGAAGACGTACGTGTGCTTACACCTAAATTTTGATTCACACACTTCATGGTAACGGGAAGGGTCGCCACAGAGCTCGATGTTGAAAATGCTGTGATCTGCGCATCGCGCATACCGGCCTGGAACTGTTTCCACGTCATACCCTTAACAACGAGATGGACAAGCATGGGGTAAATGACGAACACCATCAAAGCCAGTCCCAAAACAACCACTAAACTATAGCGCAAAAGGAAGCTAAGAAGCTGCTGGAACATAGCCGCGTCTGTACCGGCAGCTTTGACCACTTGTCCGGCCATCAGGGCAAAAACAAAAAATGGCATCGCCTTCATAACCACCCAAACCATTTGAACGAACACTTCATTCAGTGCATCCATAGCACGTACAATCGGAGCCTTTTTGTCTTCTGGTAGACCAACGACTACGACGCCGAAAAAGATGGCAAAAAAGATGATTTGCAGCATACTCATGTCAGCGAGCGCTCCAAAAATGTTTTTTGGAACAACATCGACAAGC
>JAPKAW010000250.1 GCA_028825055.1 Flavobacteriales bacterium
TGGGTGTTTTTTCGGGCCGCATCCGTGAGTGAAGCCATCCATTACATTGCGCACGCCTTGAGCCCCGAGGGCTTTTTCAGTGTACCTCATAAAGTCAGCTATACGGCTGGTATCTATATCCTTTCGCTCATTGTTGGAGATTGGATGGTCAAAAACGGATCCATGCCGCGGAGATGGAATACTCCTGCCTTCATTGCAGTAAGATGGGGAATGGCGAGCATCGGTATTTGGTTCATTTTGAAAAACTTCGCATCCCAAGCGAATTTCATTTATTTCCAATTCTGATCCATGAAACCATTTTTCAAACGAATTGGATTGTTTACGCTAGCCCTCGTAGGAGTTTGGCTCCTCCTCTTCATCGCCTCCTTGCAATCATACATCATTGAGTACACCATTTTCGCTTCTGAGAAGAATGCGGGGTATACAAACCAACGAAGCACAGAGTGGAACGAAAATGAGCTGCACGAAGAGGACGTGCTTTTTTTCGGATCGAGCACGTGTTACTCTGGCATTGACCCAAGCGCCTTGGAAGCTTTTGGTCTTTCTGGATTCAACTTTTGCTCCTCGAGCCAAGAGTTAGGAAACTCGGCCGCATTGATTCCTGCGGCCTTGACAGATGCGTCTCCTGAGAGCATAGTGCTTGACGTCTACCCTAACATGTGGGGGGCAGTAACACCTGCTTTGGAGAGCACAAAGGACTGGATCATCAATAGCAATCTTCGCACTCCTCCCTGGTCAAAGGCGTATCGAACATTGGCTCTTGAATCAGGTGATCTTTTTACACTTGTCACAACATTTTATTACGCGTTCGTTCGCAAATTCAAAGCGGCCGGAAGCAACCCGGACATCCCAAAAGATCTGAAAGGAGACTATCGCGGACTGGGATTTGTTGGGCGTTCGTTTGACGCGCTCGACAGCATTGAATGTGAATCTTTGACCCGCTCCATGTCAGATACCGAATGCAGCTATCTTATAGAAATTTCAACGCATTGTGCAGAGCGCTCCATCCAACTCATCCTCATCAATCCCCCGCAGTTGTGCGAGGAAATATTCGACATGCCCACGTGCTTTGACACCTTGGCATACATCGATGGCAACGAATGGCCCGGAGCCAAAACGCCTAGCAACTTTTACGATGACCACCACCTGGTTGAAGCTGGCGCGTTGAGTTACAGCGCGTGGCTCGCCCAACAAATCGCATCTTTGCTCCATGCGCCATAAACCTCTAGCCCTCTTGCTGCTGCTGACCACTTTGGCCACGACTACCGAAGCCCAGCGGCAGAGACGCCCCTCTCGGGACGGACAGACGCCGAAAACTGTGGCTGAGAGTATCCGCAGTGCCGATGAAAAAAAAGCCGCACGCACACTCGAGTTGCAGACAGGTTGGGATAGTGCCAAAGACCAACATTTCACCAAACAAGACCGGTCAACGCGCAAACGCATGAAGCGCACGGCCAAAAAGTCGCAGCGGTACCGAAGTGGCCGTCACATTCCGTGGTGGAAACGAATTTTTGGCCACCGCCGAAAATTGCGTTGAGTTGACACGGTCAATCAAAGACACTTTAGCCCGCTTTCCCAAGACCACTATTTCAAAAGGGTCGACGCAACCACAAAAGCGCCAAAACAGCCTCTCGAACGGTCATATCGATGGCGCACAGGCCAATGAGAAAGCCTCACTCCGCACTCAAAACGCTGATTCAACGGCATTTCGAAAAAGGTTTTAACGCTTTTTCGCAGCACGCAGGTTGCGCCCTATATTTACGCCCACTCGTTGTCTGAACGCCTGTAACAAATGATTCGCATGTTGCGTCCTATTGCTTTAATATTCGCCGCAGTGCTCGCCTTCGGGCCACTGACGGCACAAGTTGGTTCCGGTACCCTCAAGGGAGAGATCATGGATCTTGATGCCTCGGAACCACTACCCTTCGCGAGCGTGGTGCTGTTTTTAAACGGCAACCAAGTCTCTGGTACAAACACCGATTTCGATGGTAAATACACCATCAAACCGGTTCAACCAGGCACGTATGACGTGCTCTTCAGTTTTGTCGGATACCAATCCCAAAGGATTACGGGGGTGAAGATCACGGCCAACAAAATCCAGTTCGTTGACGCCGAGTTGTCAGCAGGGGTTTTGATGCAAGAAGCTGAAGTCATTGAATACACGGTCCCTTTGATTGACAAAGACGGTGGCGCATCCGGTGGAACGGTGACCCGTGAAGACATCGACAAGATGCCGGGTCGTTCGGCGGCTTCCATTGCCACGACAGTAGCAGGTGTTGGAACAGCGGGTACAGGTGGGGGAATCTCCATCCGTGGCGCACGTCCATCTTCCACTTGGATTTACATCGACGGTATTAAAGTGCGGGGCTCAAGCTCACTACCGAAATCAGCGATCGAAGAAGTGCAGGTGGTAACGGGTGGTATCCCGGCGAACATCGGTGACGCCACAGGCGGGGTCATCAATATCTCATTGCGGAACTCATCAGCCAGCTGGTTTGGAGGCGGCGAGATTATCTCCAGTGGTTTACCCATGGAGGAAAGCGCCATCGGATTTGACAAGTTTGGATACAACGTAGCTGAGGGCGCATTGTCCGGTCCCATCCTTTTCTCTAAGGATTCCGAAGGCAACAAAACGCGCCCCCTCTTGGGCTTATTCATATCTGGCAACTACACGTACCAGAAAGATACCCGACCAACTTTTGGAGGCAATTACAGGATGACTGACGAGGCACGTCAATCCATCATTGACAATCCATTGCGCCAGAACATCAGTTCTACAGGTGAAGTAAACGGTGCGTTGTTTGAAGCGGACTTCCTCACTTCAGATGACTTTGAGCGCATTCCTACACGCCTCAACGCCGCCAACCAAAACGCGAGTATGGTCGCCAAGATCGATGTCAACACAAATGAGACGACATCATTGACCTTTGGAGCTACCGGTTACTACAGTCAAGGCGCTAGTTACAGCTACGCCAACTCGTTGATGAACTGGGAAAACAACCTCGATGTGACCAGCGTTGACTGGCGAGCATATGTCAAGTTTGCTCAGCGATTTGTTGAAGAGGAAGAAGAAGCGAGCACCTCTTCCTTAAAGAACGTTTTCTACCAGGTCATGGCAGATTACTCCCAAAACTATCAGCGCGTTCAAGAC
>JAPKAW010000251.1 GCA_028825055.1 Flavobacteriales bacterium
TTTAGTATCGATTCCTTCACACGGAGGCGATTAACTTTTGGATCTTTGGATTGTAGGCGAACAAAAAAGGATGATTTTCCCTCGCTGCTTAGCATGTAGCTGTGGCGGCGGTGTGCACAAACACAAACACAAACGAACTGAACTCGGTTGTTTTGTTCCGTCATTAAAACACAAACACAAACAAACTGAATTCGGTTGTTTTTGCTTTCGGAATCTACTAGCTAATCTCAAGTACCTCTTTATCCTCCTCCTCATCGTCATCATGCCTACTGCTTCTCTCGATCCCACCATCGCTTACACCACCATCCTTTTGAAGTTTGGTGTACATCCATGCAAGGATCTTGTTTGGTTCTCGGAGACACTCGATGCTCGGTATTCAAAGAAGATGGAGCCTCGTGAATTCGTCAAGCTGTTCTCCTACACCGTGCCTGTTGTCGGGGGTGACGCTAAGAACTTTGAACTCTGTACCGACGCGATCACCAATCTCGATAATTGGATCCACAAGCATATCAAGGGTGTTGCAGGTATTGCAAACAATTCCGATAACGATCGAGCATTGTTAGCGCGCCTCGCGGATTCGAAAACCAAGTACCTGTTGAAGAACGGTTCCTTTGCAACGATTGAAGATGTGGATGATCTCGCGCATGCTTACACGTCTTTCTCCACGGATCCTAACCATACTATGAAGCTCATTTCGAACGATTCGAAGTATCTTGTAATTTGGAAGGATACTTCTTTGTGGTTTCCTGCCGATGGTGCTGTAAACGGCAAGGATTGGGAGAAGATTCACGATGTCGCACCGGCTATTGTGGCACCGATTGTGGCTGCAGCAGCTGGATTGGTTGCTGGCCCGCACTCCGTTCAGCAATCGATTGCCGATGGTATCACTATGATGGCGAAAACGTCTAGCGCTGCGGAAGATGCTGCTAAGAAGAAGTATGAAATCTTCAATGTTAATGACCTTAAGATCGAAGCAAAGGATGCGTTCGATATTTTTACTAAGCGTTCAGACCACCATCGTATCACCCGGTCTGATATGCCTCTGTTCAGCAACAGCTACACTATTGATCCTTCCGGTGGTGGTACTCAGAAGGCATGTAACTTCATTGAATACCCGGGCAAGCCGAAGTTAACACCAGCTGGTACAGTCGACACGGCCGCAAGATCGTTTCTTATCTACCGTGATGGTACCTTGTTCCGTTACTTGAACAACCAAACCGAGAGGCAAGCGAAGACGTTTATCAAGTCTCTTCGCCCAGTGAAGGATTGGACTCCTATCTCGTTCCGTAAATTCTACGCTAACGTCGAGCAAGAGTGTTTCATTCATTTTTTGTGGGTTCTACCGTACTACCTACAAGTGAAGGATAAAGGATCTTATGATGACGGTTTTCTCTGTGAGGATTGGTTTGTAAAAGAACGTTCTGATCTACCGTTACGTTGGAAATACCAAATTCCAAATTGGTCGTCTCAATTGAATCAAGCTTTCAGTCAACCCGGGGTGTTACCTGACCAAGCACGCAGTATTCTCGATTCTTGTGATGGAAATGGATTTCTGTTTCTACGTAAATCGTGTTACTTTCTCCATCCGGCGTTGATGGATCAAGTCGATGTTATCCCGTGGATTAGCAGTCACCCAGAACAGGGCCCACGCGAGCACTTCGATAAGTACAAAGCACGTGCTGAGTTTTTCTACAACACCATGGGTCTTATGCAAGACACTCGCATGGATTTTGATGATGTTTACACGCAGAATATGTTTATCCATCACATGGTAAATTCTGTTGCAGTCCAGGTGAAAGTCACAGCTGAACGAGAATCCCATGAACAGACTACTCGGGACAAGTATAATCACGGAAATTTCCTCACCACTATCCAAAATATTGACATGCATCTGCGTCCTACTGTACCTTCAAGCCGGTTTCCTCCTCGTTCAAGCTCCAGTCCTAGTGATCGCTCGAGTCGATACAGCGGTCGTTCAAGCCAACGCACTCCTTCACTCCATTCCATCTCGCTGGATGAGTCTGTATCTGTGCTTAGTTCTTTGCAAGATCGCGCTTCTGCTGATGATCCGGAGTCTCTGTATGCTTATTGTGTACACGGTTTGGAAAATCTGTCTACTGACGATGAACTATCCATTACTAAAGAGATTTTCGCCGTTTCGGAAGCACGGGGTGCATCCTTTGACACGACACGTGCGTGTGCTATCTGTGGCGCCACCGGTCATTCCTTTGAAGGTTGCCCTGAACTGCAAGGTGATGTAAAAAAGGCTTACATTCGTCTCCGCCTTATTTTAAATCGCGCGATGAAAAATGTTGATGGTACTTCCTCTGCTAATTCTATCGACAACAGAAGTAAACGAAATGGGAAATCACGGAAGGAGGCAAAGGTCCTGTCATCGATATGCAAAGCGGTACACTCTACGAATAAAGTTTTAAGTGATATTGCTGGTCGCGTTCATGCACTTGAAGGTACCACCGACGATGAAGGTGATGATGATGCTTCGGAAGGCTCCAATGGCACCGCTGGTACCATCAATGCCCTCCTTGATGCCGATACTTTGTCGGATTTTCTCGCAGGCCGAGTCTAAAGCAGACTTGTAGGCCTGGCGAATTTCCAAAGTCTTCACTCTCTTCTGTCATCCCTGTTCCAGGTCTCCGGGGTGTACAAGAGCGCAGCAACTATAAGAAGCATCAGAAAAATGTAGTCCGTCGACACCAACGCTATCAACGCAGTCAAGTGAAGCGTGACAAAGCCGAAGTTTTGGCCCGGGAAGCTAAGCTTGCCAGTGAAGCATCTCCTGTTTCAAATGATTCTTCAAGTGGTCTACGTGATGATTTATTGAGTATTGGTGGCGATGAAAATGGCAAGTCTAGTAAGACTAAGTTTAAGTCTGCAACGAAATCATATGGCCGATCAATTGACTATCTCACTGAAAGTCATTTAATTGAGCAATATTTGGATCAAAAGCAGAAAGGTGCTTCGTCGTCTAGCAAATTTGGTCAAGCAGCATACCTACTCGGGAAATCTCCCAGAGGCGACGAAGCCGTGGCAGTAAATCAGATTCCACTAGTAGATCGCTGTAATTTTGCTACATGTAACGATTCGCTACATGTAGCGCGTCCTTCCAGCGCAACCATTGAT
>JAPKAW010000252.1 GCA_028825055.1 Flavobacteriales bacterium
TGAACCGCACAAAGATTGATGCCTTGCCCTCTGCATTGGTTGCGCTTAAGGACTTGGAACATTTTTCAGCCGACATGAACCAAATGACTGAGTTTCCCGAAGTCATCTTGGAATGGAAACAGCTTGGTTATCTCAGTTTGGGAGACAACCTCATCGATTCCATTCCATTGAATATTGATGTGCTTGATCGATTACAAACATTGAGCTTATGGTCCAATTTAATTGCGTTTTTCCCGGCATCATTGGGTGATTTGATGTCCCTTTCAACCCTCGACTTGACCAACAATGACATGACTGCTGAGGAGCAGTACCAGCTCAAGACTTGGATGAACTCTTCGGTTGAGTTGCTTCTTTCGACTCCTTGTCGCTGTGAATTCGATGATTAATGACTATGCATTTCCTTGGGCATCCAAAATGGCATCGATGGGGAGAACCCTTCGCGGCAGGGCTGAATTTGCTCTACACAATCGGTTACTTACAAGGCCTCGAAATTTCTTTTCTATGCGCTGGGATTGGCTCCATTGTGTTTGCATTAATTTGCTGGCAACGCGCGTTAATTGCTGAATCAGCATTGTGGGTTTTCTATGTTGGAATGGCCGTGTATGGATATTGGGTTGTGCAGGAAAGCTGGCCAGATCCACTTCCTATCGCTCGGTTTGAATTGCATGCCATCTCCATCGCAATTGGAATTGTGCTTTGGATTGTATTGGCCTACTTGCTCTCTAAATTCAAACGAGCTGAACTGCCCCGTCTTGACGCCTTTACAACCGTTGGTAGTTTGATCGCTACGTATTGGATGTTGCAATTTGTACAAGCAAACTGGCTGTATTGGATGGTCATTAATGTGGTTGCGATCGCGCTCTACTGGCGGCGAGGCCTATACTGGGGAGCAGGACTTTATGGCTTGTACACTTTACTCGCAATGGAGGGCTGGTTTGACTGGTTGCCATGGATTTAAGGGCACGCCCCATACGATTGGTTATTACCGGAGTGGAGTCCACCGGTAAAAGCACGCTCGCCTCAGCGATTGCGCGACATTTTAATTATCCATTGGCACTAGAAGCAGCACGCTATGACGAGAAAATTCAGTCGGGCACATTCGATATTAAAGACTTAAATCGGCTTACTGAAGCCCAATTCAACGCCGCCAAAGAAGCCCAACAAAAAGCCGAAACA
The DNA here is from genome assembly GCA_028825055.1 of Flavobacteriales bacterium. Classification (GTDB taxonomy): domain Bacteria; phylum Bacteroidota; class Bacteroidia; order Flavobacteriales_D; family Sanyastnellaceae; genus UA16. Next base: position 1,177 of record JAPKAW010000252.1, read on the forward strand.
ACGGGATCAGGAGGAATGGTCTCCGATACCGGCGGGCTGGTGTTGGAAATGTGGGGAGACACTGTTTTCGGCGAAATTCCTGAGGGCTCGCGCGACTTGCAACATTGGTTTGACCTGCATATTGTCTGCCCTCCTGACATTCCGTGGGAAGCCGACGTATTGCGTTCTCTTCCCAATCCTGAGGACCGTATGGCCTTGCATAATCGTTACATCCAACGGCTTGAAGGCGCAGGGGTCAATTGGGTGCAAACGAAAGGAAGCGCCCCATTAGAGCGCTTCCTTTTCACTATTCAAGCCATCCAGATGGCTTTGAATCGTCACATCAACGAATGATGAATTTTACTGGAATGGTGTACTGAACACTCACCGCTTTGCCGCGTTGTTCGCCTGGCTCAAAGTCTGGTAAGCTTTCCACGACACGAGATGCCTCCTTGTCCAGCCGGGTGTCCACATCTCTTAGAACGCGGACATCTCTAACTTTTCCATCCTTCCCGACAACGAAGTAAACAAAGACTGTTCCTTGAATCCCCGCATCCTTGGCGATTGGCGGATATTTCGTGTTCTTAGAAACGTACCGAATGATCTCCATCTGCGTGCACTGGTGACGTTCGTCTCCGCGCATTTTCTTGCAGTCACCCATGGCCGGCATGTTCTCCACAATCATGAAAGGCACATCCTCCTCCTCCTCCTCGTAATCATCAATGATTTCAATTTCCGTGTCCTCATCCAACTCGATATCTTCGATTTCAAGCTCCTCTTCAATTTCTTCCTCGTCATCTACAATTTCAATAACGGTCGTCTGTTGAGGAGGTGGAGGGGGTGGTGGAGGCTGGACAATATTGATAGGAATTTCCTCATCTTCCAATAAATCGGCTTCAAAATCCAAAGATCTTGAAATGGCTACATCGTAGGATGTCCAAGCCAAAGCACTCAACAACAACGATAAGGACGCCACAAATCCAAGCGCACGCCATGCGGTGCGCTTATTTTCAAGATTAGCTTCTGGAGTTTTCCGACTGAGCATATGGTTCACAATTGGAGTTCGAAAATACGCCAAGATCCTGTATTGATCATAGGTATTCTAGAACTTAACGAATTCTGTTGTTTAATTCCAGCAGCCATAGATCAGTCGAAAAGCGATGCGCCCTAACAAAACACCCAGAAGATCTGCGCCCATGTCCAGGACACTGGCATCGCGTTGAAAGAACCAAAGACCTTGAGCCAACTCCAAGGAGACCCCATAGATCGACAGTCCGAGGATAGCGAATGCTTTGTATTTCCGAATATTCCCCGCTTTGCCCAGTGCTACGAAAACAGAGAACGACAAAAAGCCAAACATAGCAGCATGAATGAGCTTGTCAACATGAAAAACAAGCGTCCAATCTCGAAGGTGGATATCGGAACCAGGAATCGCGTGTAGGCCTAAAATGAGCAATGCCCAAGTCAAAGGAATCAAAACGTGCCTCCATGGAAAGGCACGTTCAAGACCAGAGGCATTGAGATCTTTGGGCATGTTTTCGTCGGTGAATCAGCCTATCAAATTGGCATAGTCTGCAGCCGAAAGCAGTCCTTGAACATCCGAAACGTCTGAAACTCTCAGTTTCACAATCCACCCTTGGTTATAGGGGTCTGAATTGACCAGTTCAGGATCGTCCTCCAATCCCTCATTGAACTCAATCACTTCCCCTGCCAAAGGAGAGAACATATCGCTTACAGTTTTTACCGCTTCGATGGTACCGAAAACGTCTTCGACTGCAATGGTGTCACCTATGGTGTCGACCTCAACAAACACGATATCTCCTAGCTCTCCTTGAGCATAATCCGTGATACCAATGGTAGCCACATCGCCTTCCAAGCGCACCCACTCATGTTCTTTGCTGTAGCGCAATTCTTCCGGAATATTCATATCAAAATGGCGAATTATTGATTCAAATTGAAACGTAAAGCTACACCTGAACGGATGTT
>JAPKAW010000253.1 GCA_028825055.1 Flavobacteriales bacterium
CACAATGGTCATGGTGTAATCAGCAGCCTGCTGGTAACCTGGATACTGTGACCACGTTGTCAATGAAACCAACAGGAAAGCAGCGGCAAAGCCAATTGCTTGCATCTTGAAGAAAGCGGAGGGTGTTCCAAACATGCTGCGAAATTACAACGTGAGGAGGGACCGCGAGCAATCACATGCGATGTTCATGTATAGACTCAATTTCCGTGCATTCGGAAGCAGAATCGATTTCATAAATCAGAACCCGTTCAACTGAATTGACAGGATTGAGCCAAGCCAATAGCCTGTCCCATTTGCCTGGAGCTGCTTGTTTGAGATACCGCATGGAGGGATAGACATCCTGATACTGCTCAACGGCTTCCCCCAGATGGACATCCCCAAAGAAGAGGATGTAATTGGGGAACACTCGCGTCGTTGAACGGCACATCACCTGGCGGTGGTTGGCGATGTCTGTATTCTCATCGCTCGTCCAGTAACGCTCCCAAGATCCAGCGTAAAACTGAGGGGGCATTGCATGGCTATCTACGTGTACAGCTAAGAAATTCTCCAGGTCTTGCTGTTCGTGTAACGCCAACATGGCTTCTACACGAGCTTTTTTGCCTTCGACGAACGTAAATCCGATCGCTAAAACCCCATTGACCACTAGGCTACCAATCAGAAGCCCCTTCTCTAGCCTGCGATTCCGCTTCCAAAAACTGGACGCATCGCGAAATGCAATCCACCCCAAGGTTCCTGCCATGATGACAAAAGGAACAGCAGGAAGAATAAACCGTTCTTGCTTATTCGGGAAAAAACTGTGAAAAATGAAGAAAGCTAAGGCCGGCAAGACTAGCATGGCATGGCGCTTTGTAACACGGAAATACCCAAACACCCAAGCCAATGAAAAGGGGGGGATGAGCAAGCCAAGAATCGTCCAGATGTATTGATGCCACGTCCCTTGGGGGTATTCACCAGAGTGGGTCGTATTGTAGCCAAAGTATGCCTGCAATTGAGCGAAGGGACGTTCCCAAATGAAGAGGTCTTGGGCTTGTCCAATTGAAAAGATGAACAGGGAGGATACTCCAAGTAAACCAATGGGCAGCAAGGCCCGCCAGCGCTTATCCGAAGGAGCTTCCCAGAGGATGGCCGCTGCCATTCCCACTCCGAAAACACCACACTGATAGCGTAAGGTAGTGGCCAATCCCAGTCCGACTCCCGCTCCCAACCACGTGGCGACTGTTCTGCGATCAACGTCGGTTCGTACAATGATCCATGTCGACCACATCAGAGGAGGGATGCAAATGACTTCAACCAATTGGCGAACACTCAGATTGGGAAGTAAAGCGAGGCAGGCTAAGGCCAACCCACTCCAGATCGCAGCGCGACGGTCGGATAAACGATGGACAATGCGGTAGCCAAAGTAGACAATGAGTAGACTGTAGAGCGCATGAAGCAGACGGAGCCAAACCATTTGAGAGGCAGGGTCTTCAATTCCAATTGCATGAAAAACCGTAAAGACAACATATACGATGCCGGGGTAAGCCAAGTTGGCTTGGTGTGGAATGGGATTTTCGATTCCCGCTGCTCTTTGGGCGTGCGGTAGCCATTGATTGTAATCCTCTCCAACAGCCCAAGATGCACCGGTTTCCACGACTAAGAAATGATCGTCGTGCATCAAGTAACCCGTCGAGTTCCAAACGGCAGAAAGTCTCAGCAACAAGGCAAGTACAAGAATGCACAATAAGGGCTTGCGATTCAAAAAAGCCAACATATTGGCCTTCATGGCATGGAAGGAAACAGGCAATTCCGCAACGTTAACATGTCCAGGCATGCGATGGCCGCTTCAATTCCTTTGTTGCCCAATGCACCGCCAGAACGCGCCTTCGATTGGTCCATGGTGTCGTCCGTCAAAACGCAGAAAATGCCGGGTTTCCCACTGTCCATGCCCGCGCGCAGAATCCCTTTTGAGGCTGCATCACAGACGAAATCAAAATGAGCCGTTTCTCCGCGGATTACAGATCCGATGGCAATTACAGCATCTACAGAAGGGGAGCTTTGAAGCATCCATTTCGTCGCTAAGGGCAATTCAAAGGCGCCGGGCACCTCGTGAATGATGCATTGGTCTGCTGGAACTCCTGCAGCGAGCAGCACCTCCATTGCTCCATCGCGCAATGCGTGAGTAATTACTTCGTTCCATTTGGAAACAACGATGCCCACTCGGAAGTGGGCACCATTGGGCAAGTTAGACTTGTCATATTCGCTCAGGTTATTACCTGCAGTAGCCATGTCAATTAACTTTTAGCCAACGTGCTAGCCAACCCTTTGGCGGTTTTGAATTGCTGGCTTTTAGGATAATCTTCAACAATGCGGTTGAGCTTCTTCTTCGCATCAGATTTTTCACCCAATTCGATTTGAACAATCGCTGCTTTGTAAAGAAACATCGGAGTCAAAACTGATTCGGCCAAGCCAGAAGAGGCCAATGACGCCGCTTTCTCAAAATGATTGAGTGCTGCATTGAGATCTCCCAGTTCGACATAGCAATCACCAATGTTGCCAGAACTCAAAACCTGGATGACTTGATCTGAAAAGTCCACTTGCTCAAATGCAGCTATGGCTTCGTCAAAAGCGCCTGCATCCCGATGAAAGATACCCATGCGATATGCTGCTCGGGTACCAGCGCTGGTGCCTTCTTCAGAAGTCATAATCTCTTCCAAACCGGCTTCATAGCCGTCACCGTAGGCGGCAAGGTCTAAGGAATCCATTTCGAAATACGACTCAGCTTTCCAAGCCGCCTCTTCAGCGCCGTTTTCAGCTGGAGTTACAACGAAGCTTTGGTATGCCAAAACGCCCAAAATCAACGCAGCCAACCCACCGATGCCATACGTCAATGCACTTCTGTTCTTATCAACGAATTGCTCTGTTTTAGTGTAGACTTCATCCACATTCAGCAAATTCGGCTCTTCGGTCTGATTTTTCTTCGCCATGGCGCTTGTAATCGTTTGTTCTAAATCTTTGTATAAAGACCGGGCAAAAATAGTGAAATTCGCATCATGCTTCTTCAAGATCTTCATCTGCATCATTTTCGCAACCATTCAGGCTCTGACTTAGTGTTCGGAAAACAAGTCAATTGTTTGCTAGGGGACAATGGGAGTGGGAA
>JAPKAW010000254.1 GCA_028825055.1 Flavobacteriales bacterium
TGCTGACCCCGATACTGATTGATTTGAACATCGTTGTCCAAAAACTGCTCCGACTCGCGTTCCAAACTGTCTACGGGAGCATCGTTTTCATCTCCCCAATACAGATACAACCATGGCCTATCAGCTATGGCATTGGTCTTTGTATAGGTTGTAATCAGGATTTCATACGTCAACCCTTCCACATGGGAATACGTTATTTCACCCGCTCGATTGTGCGTAGCTTGAGCAGACCATACCACCCCCATTGCGAAGAGCAATAAGGTCCATCGGAGCTGCGACCAGCTCAACGAAGACCATCCGAAGTGAATTCTTGCAAAATGCATCCGCTCCTGCAAGTTAGGACATGCAAAGCATCCGTTACCTTTGTCCTTGCAAATGGTATCTAAAAAAAACCCAACGCTCGTCGGATTTAGCGCCGGCGATCCCAATGGCATCGGAATTGAAGCCATCGTTCGTACGTTTCAAGACGAGCGGATGTTCCAAGAGGCGACTCCTATTTTATATGCAACCCAGAATTTGGTTGAAGTCGCTCTTGAAATAACCGGACTCGAAAGAAGCCTCCCATGGGCGATGGTCGAGAACGCTGAAGCAGCGAAGAAAGACCAGCTGAATGTGGTCTCCATCCAACCAGAGCCATGGGTTTTGGATTGGGGAAATGTGACTGCGGAGGCGGGTGGATTCGCCATGGCATCATTGGATCATGTTGTCCAGGATTTGGCAGCAACCAAAGTGGAAGTTCTGGTCACAGCACCTATCCACAAAGAAGCGATGCGCAAAAGCGCATTTCAATTTCCCGGTCACACAGAATATTTAGCGAACATCGCCAACGTCGACGAAGTCCTTATGCTTTTGGTCGCTGGCGATTTACGCGTAGGTATATGCACAGGACACATCGCTCTGAAGGATGTCGCCTCTGCATTAAAAAGTGATCTCATCGTGAAAAAAGCGAATCTGATGCACGACGCATTGCTGAAGGATTTTGGCATTCCGAATCCACGCATTGCGATCCTTGGCCTAAACCCACACGCCAGTGACAATGGTTTGATGGGAGACGAGGAAAATCAGATTATCGCACCTGCCGTGCGTGAATTGAGTGACTCCGGGAAATTTGTCTTGGGACCTTATGCTGCCGATGGCTTTTTCGGTTCCGGTGCACACCGTCAGTTTGACGGCGTTCTTGCCATGTATCACGACCAGGGACTTGCTCCTTTCAAAGCCATGAGCTTCGGTCAAGGCGTCAATTACACTGCAGGGCTTCCCGTAGTTAGAACGAGCCCTGATCACGGTACTGGCTTTGACATTGCTGGAAAAGGGACAGCCTCGGGTGACTCGATGCGTGCCGCCATTTTTCTAGCGCGCGATATCAGGAGCAACCGTCAAGAATTCCGTTCTTATGGATCCGATCCACTCACTATTCAGCCGAAAAACCGACGGGAAGAAGACCGTGATCGACGATAAGCATTCTCGACTAGACGCTCGTCTAAAGTGATTGCCGCGAGAATTTGCTGAATCGACTTGTTCAACGTACCTTTGCACTCCCCAAAATCCGGAGTCCCGTGGACAACTTGGCACCTTTTCGAATTCCCTTCGTGGGATTGAAGCCTGGAAAACACGAATTTCAGATGGAGGTGGATGCCTCGTTCTTTGATTCTTTTCCTTTTTCAGAAATCTCCAAAGCAGAGGGGATGGTCAACGTTATACTGGACAAATTGGGCACCGGATTGGATTGCCACGTGAATTTCCAGGGACTTTGCCAACTCCCATGCGACCGCTGTCTTTCGGACCTTCAATTGCCCTTGAGTTTTCAAGAGCGGTTAGTGGTCCAACTCGGAGGACAAACCGATTTGGAGAATGACATTTGGACCTTAGGTCCGGAATTGCACGAATTAAATCTTGCACAACCGGTTTTCGAATGGATTCATTTGTGCTTGCCTTTTAGACGGATTCACTCCACTCTAGAAGCATGCGACCCGACTATGGTTGATCATTTAGCTCAATCTAGCAGGAACGACGAAAAAGGAAATGATGATGGAAACGATGCAATTGATCCTCGTTGGAACGCATTGAAAGACTTGAAATAACCATTTCTCATGGCACATCCTAAAAGACGTCAAAGTAAGTCGCGAACTCGAAAGCGACGTACGCACGATTCATTGACCGCACCTACTGTGGCTACCTGTCCTACTACCGGACAGCCTCACTTGTTCCATCGTGCCCACTGGCATGAAGGCAAATTGTATTACAAAGGAAAAATTGTAATGGAGAAGGCCGAGGCCTGATTTCATTGCATATTGAATTTGATGGCGCATAATGCGCCTGAAAAGGGAAGCCCAGGCTTCCCTTTTTTCTTAACAAGACATTCATTCCACAGTAATCCGCTGAGACACAGGAAAACTTGTTGTTTCTGACATCAAGTCACATTCTATCTTTACTCGCTATTTCCATTACGAAACTGATCAACATGCATGCTGCCATAACTGCCGTTGCTGGGTATTTGCCTGAGGACAAACTGACCAATGCGGATTTGGAAACCATGGTCGACACCAACGACGAATGGATTCGTTCCCGCACTGGAATTGAAGAGCGACGCATTCTGAAGGATCCCAAATTGGCCACTTCAGACAGGGGAGCTGAAGCGGTCAAAGAGCTGCTCATAAAACGCGGAATCGACGCAACTGAAATCGACTTGATTATCGTAGCCACTGTCACTGCTGACATGCATTTTCCCGCTACAGCGAATCTCATTGCTGACAAAGTTGGTGCCGTTAATTCTTGGGGATACGATTTGAGCGCGGCGTGTTCGGGATTCATTTTCGCGCTGACCACCGGAGCTCAATTTGTAGAAACCGGACGGTACAAAAAAGTAATCGTCGTTGGCGCAGACAAGATGAGTGCCATTGTCGATTACACGGATCGCACTACATGCATTCTTTTTGGAGACGGAGCTGGAGCTGTGCTCCTTGAGCCCTCAGAGACGCATGGAGTAGTAGACCATAAGCTTCATGTAGATGGAGCTGGAGCTCAGATGTTACGTCAACGAGCCGGGGGATCTCTTCATCCACCAACACACGCAACTGTTGACGCAAAAGACCACGTGATCTACCAAGATGGCC
>JAPKAW010000255.1 GCA_028825055.1 Flavobacteriales bacterium
CCGAATTTCAAGAACAATACCGCGTCCAATTTGCCATTGCAGAATGGATATTCACTGGCCTTTTTACCGTTGAGTATTTGCTTCGTCTCATTGCAGTTCGCAAACCACTGCAATATGCCACGAGTTTTTTCGGAGTCGTAGATCTTCTCGCCATACTCCCGACATTCATTGGCCTGCTCGTACCCGGTTCGGCAAGCCTTCGTGTGGTGCGAATTCTAAGGTTATTGCGGATGTTTCGCGTGCTCAAGCTGGTTGGTTTTCTTGAGGAAGCCCGAGTACTTCAGGCCGCTTTACGGGCAACAAAAAAACGCATCCTAGTCTTCTTAAGTGTCGTACTGGCACTGGTCACTATCATTGGAACGTTGATGTACCTCATCGAAGACGGACAATCCGGATTCACGAGCATTCCTACCAGTATTTATTGGGCCATCGTAACGGTCACTACTGTTGGTTATGGAGACATTACCCCCACCACCGTGCTTGGGCAGATGTTAGCCTCAGTCATGATGATCATCGGTTACGCCATCATTGCCGTTCCAACTGGAATTCTCGGCATGGCCATGGTCAAGCGCTCCGGAACGCCACCACTTGAATCGAATGATGTTTCTACGCAGGCGTGCCCAAGTTGTGGACGGGATGGACACGATTCCAATGCTGAATTCTGTAAGTATTGCGGACAATCTCTCTGAAACTCAGGTGGATCGAGATTTACTCCATTGATTTCTATCACTGATTTGCTAAATTGGCCTCGATGTAGTGAATGCATGCACAAAACTGCATGACATTCCGAACCAAGATTCACACTTATGCAACAGCCTACACGCCTTTTCGATTTTCCGCGCTACCAGCTCGCGAACAACCCTCTCGATCTTATGATGACCATGCCCAATGGAGGCAATCGCATCACCTATTCGACCGCTACGTTTGTGGAGGCCGTTGACCGTGTTGGTAGAGGACTCATCGCCATGGATCTACAAGCGGGAGATAAAGTGGCTCTTATTTCTCACAACAACCGCTGTGAGTGGAACATTATGGACCATGCGATCATGTCCGCGGGAGGGATCAACGTCCCGATTTATCCTACCATGACAGAAGCGGATTATGAGTTCATTTTGAACCACAGTGAATCCAAATTTTGCGCGGTAAGCAACCAAGATTTGTACGACAAGGTGATGGCCGTCAAAGACCGTGTACCAACGTTGAAAACTGTTTTTGTTTTCGAGCATGCTGCGAACGGCACACATTGGTCTGCCATTACTGAAGCAGGGAGCGAAGCGCAACAGGAGGAATACGAAAATCGAATGGATGCTGTAAAGCCTGATGATCTCGCGACCATCATTTACACTTCAGGAACAACAGGAACACCAAAAGGTGTGATGCTCAGTCATAGCAACATTGTGCTCAACATCTTGCGCAGCGTCCCTCGAATTCCAGCCGTACTGAAGGAAGAACAATATCGGACACTCAGCTTTCTGCCGGTCTGTCACATCTTTGAAAGGATGCTGCATTATTTGTACATGTACATCGGTGCCAATATCTATTTCGCGGAAAGTTTGGAGACGATTAAAGAAGACTTGGGACATTCCCAGCCAACAGTTTTCACAGCGGTTCCAAGGCTTCTTGAGAAGTTTTATGATGGAATCGTCAACAAAGGACGGGCCGCTGGCGGCGTGAAGGCAGCGATATTCAATTGGGCGCTCAAACTGGCTCTCCGTTGGGAGCCGGACGGACAAAATGGAGCCTGGTACGAATGGCAGTTGGGGCTTGCGCGAAAGTTGGTGTTCAGCAAAGTCAAAACAGCCCTTGGTTTAGATAATATCCGCGCGGTAGCTTGTGGATCTGCTGCTCTCGCTCCGCGCTTGGCTCGATTTTTTAACGCCGCAGGCATTCCTGTTTATGAAGGATACGGCCTCACAGAAACTTCACCCGTTGTCACCGTCAATTCGGATGTTTCACCGGGCATGATGCGTGTAGGTTACGTCGGCAAGCTCATTGATGGCGTAGAAGTCAAATTCGGAGACGACGGTGAAATCCTCGTCAAAGGCCACAACATCATGATGGGCTATTACAAGGACGAGGCGAAAACAACCGAAGTCATGTCAGGGGATTGGTTCCATACCGGTGACATTGGAAAATTCGATGATGGCTTCTTGAAAATCACGGATCGGAAAAAGGAAATGTTCAAGACATCAGGAGGCAAGTATGTGGCTCCTCAATTGCTTGAGAATGCCATCAAAGCCTCATTGTTTATTGAGCAGGTCATGGTTGTAGGTGAAAGCCAGAAATTCCCAGGAGCGCTCGTTGTTCCAGATGCCATTGCCGTTGAAGAATGGTGCAAACGCAAGAATCACCCCTACCCCGGTTTCGAAAACATTGGGAAAGACGAGCGTATCGCGCAACGCATGATGGAGGATGTTGAGAAACTGACCGCTTCGTTTGCCCAATGGGAACGCATCAAAAAAATCCAAATTCTTCCACAGCAATTCACCATTGAGAATGGGGAATTGACTCCGACGATGAAATTAAAGCGAAAGCCCATTCGTGAGCAATACCAGTCGCTCATCGACTCGATGTACATCTGATCGACCCCATGGTAGAAAGCATAATCAACCTCGACTACACGCTGTTTCGCCTGTTCAATACACCCTGGCCTGGGGGCGATGAGATTATGTGGGCGGTATCCGGTAACTTTTGGTGGCTTCCTCTCTATGCGCTCTTGATTTGGGAAATGTGGAAACGCTCTGAGAAAAAGCGAGGTAGACTGGCGTTGATGTTGGTAATGATTGGACTCTGCGTCGCAGGAACGGATATCATTTCCAGTAGACTCATCAAACCTTCCATACAGAGGTTTCGGCCTTCCCACTCCATTGAATTGCGTGATCAAGTGCACGTAATCACACCCAGCGGTTGGGAACATCCTTACCGCGGAGGACGCTACGGCTTTGTCAGTTCTCACGCTGCCAACTATGCAGGTGTCGCTGTTTTAGTCGGCCTGTTTCTGGGCGGTTCATGGCTCTGGGGGCTTTTGGCTTGGAGTGTCGTGATTGGATATAGCCGCGTATACCTCGGAGTTCATTTTCCTCTGGACATTGCTGGCGGCATGATTT
>JAPKAW010000256.1 GCA_028825055.1 Flavobacteriales bacterium
ACCAATGTGGCATGCTTGAAGCCGCGCTGCGAATTTGAAGGAATGGGCGGGTACCACGCGATCGTCGTGGTCTGCAGTAGATACCATGGTAGCAGGATAAGCTGTTCCTGGCTTCAAGTTGTGGTAAGGCGAATAGCCAGCCAAATTCAAGAAGTCAGCTTTGGAGCTATCAGCGCATCCGTATTCCGGAATCCACCCCCAACCAATGGTGAATTTATGGTAACGCAACATGTCCATAACACCTACGGCGGGGAATGCAACGGCGGCCAATTCAGGCCGCTGTGTCATGGTCGCGCCGACGAGGAGTCCCCCATTGGACCCTCCCGCAATCGCGAGTCGTTCATTTGAAGTGTATCCTTCTGATATGAGGTATTCACCGGCGGCAATGAAATCGTCGAAAACGTTTTGTTTTTGAAGCAACATCCCGGCTTCGTGCCAATCTTCTCCGAATTCTCCACCACCGCGCAAGTTGGGCATGGCATACACACCACCTCGCTCTAAAAGAAGCAATAAGGAGGGACTGAAACTAGGGGTCAAGCTGATATTAAACCCTCCATAGGCGTAAAGGTAAGTTGGACGTTCACCATCCTTTACCAGGTCTTTTTTGTGCACGATAAACATCGGAATGGAGGTACCATCTGCCGAAGGGTACCACGCTTGGTAGGCCGTATAGTCTTCTGGATTGAAATCCACCGATGGAGCCGCAAACAACTGAGACTCCTCTGATTTCATGTCATAGCGATAAATAGATGTCGGCTGTGTAAAGGAGGTGTAGGCGTAAAATGTCTCGGTCGTTTCGGCTTTCCCTCCAAAGCCTCCAATGGATCCGGCCAATCCGGGGAGTTTTATTTCCCGAGCATTTGTTCCGTCCACATTGTACCGAACAACCGCATTGCAGGCGTTGCGTAAATAAGTCGCGAACAATTGTCCACCCGTGCTATTGACAGATTCAAGCAGGTGTTCTGATTCCGGGATTATTTCGTTCCAGCGATCGACTTTTCGAGAATCGATGCCAATCAATCGGTATTTGGGGGCGTCCTGGTCCGTCAGAACTAAAAATTGTCCGTTGGCGTGGTCAATAAGTGAACTACGTGTGTTGAAGCCACCAATGACTTCAACCCATGGCGCATTTTCTATTTCAAGCGATCGTACATGGATGCTGTTGCCATCGGTGCCCGTTGATGTGCTTAGTACGAGGTATTTTTTATCCTCTGTCGCATAGGCAAAATGGTACCGGTTGGGCTCTTGGTCATTTCTAAACACCAAACGGTCTGCAGATTGGTCTGTTCCGATTTCATGATAGAAAACACTGTGGTATGTGTTTTCGGCACTGTATTCACTTCCGTCGGGTTCAGGATACCGGCTGTAATAGAAACCGTTTCCGGCCCAACTGGTTCCAGAGAACTTCACCCATTTTAGGACTTCTCCCGTTGATTCTCCAGTGCTCAGATTATACAAGTGGATTTCTTGCCAATCGGACCCCGCACTACTCTGAACTACCGTGACCCAGCGTTCGTCTTCTGAAGCACTCCCAATGCTTGCTGTTACAGTGCCGTCCTTGCTCAGTAGATTCGGGTCAAGAAATAAGGCATCTGCTCCATTCAATGTTTCGCGTACATACCAAACGCTTTGGTTTTGCAAACCGTCATTTTTTGAAATGAAATACCGTCCACCCATCTTTCTCGGCACACCGATTTTCTCATAATTGAACAAGGCTTCAAATCGATTGCGTAATTCGGTCCGCAAGGGGATGGAGTCCAAGTGGCTGCGCGTCAACGTATTTTGAGCATCTACCCACGCCGTTGTTTCACTTGCTCGATCGTCTTCAAGCCAGCGGTAAGGGTCAGCCACTTCAGTTTCCCAAAGGGTATCAATAACGTGTTCTATGCGGGATGTCGGATACTTCAATTTCGAGGGTATGTCAGATGAATCAGAAGATTGACATCCTTGCCAAATAGCGGATGTTGCAGCAAAGCAAATAAATGCAACGCTGGCGAGTGGAGTTCGCAAATGCATGGTGAGGTGAGATTCTAGATTGACCAAAAATACCGCGACAATAGACAAAAAAACATGAGCGACAGGGGAAGTCATGATATTGAGCATCAATTTTTCGGGGATGACATGCAAACGGTTGAAGTTGAATTGGACCCATCTGAAACAGTTGTAGCTGAGGCTGGAGCTATGAATTGGATGGAACCTGACATTCATTTTGACGCAAAAATGGGAGATGGGTCAGCCGCTTCAGGCGGTCTATTAAACGGCTTACTGCAGGTAGGACAGCGTGTGTTGACCGGCGAATCGATTTTCATGACTCATTTCACAAATCAGGGCCATTTCAAACGACGCGTTGCTTTTTCAGCTCCCTACCCAAGAAAAATAATGGCCATCAACTGGGGGGGGGGTGGGAGGACAGGTTACCTGTCAAAAGGATGCATTTCTCTGCGCGGAAAAGGGAACTGAGCATAGCATTGACAAGGAAATTGGGAGCCAGTTTTTTTTGGTGGAGAAGGCTTCATTCTTCAGAAATTAACAGGGGATGGTTTGGCATTTCTCCATGCGGGAGGTGCTGTGATGCAAAAACAATTGAATGGAGAGACGATTCGCGTAAATAGCGTTTGTATTGTTGGGTTTACGGGTGAGATAGAATACAGCGTTGCAAAAGTGGGTGGCTTGAAGTCCATGTTTTTTGGAGGGGAAGGTCTGTTTCTTGCTTCGCTGAGTGGTGCCGGGACGATTTGGTTGCAGTCGCTTCCGTTTAGTCGCTTGGCTGATCGCGTGTTGGCTCATGCTCCTTCGAATAGAGGGAAACCCAATGGGCGAAAACTCTCCTTTTGGTGCCTTAGAAAGGGTGCTCAAAGGGGGCAATTGATTAATAACGAAATGGGAATCGGTCAGGAATCCTTATCTTCGTGTGCGTTCCTTCAAATTTGGAAGGAATCAATCACTCTTTCTTGAGTAAAAACTTACTTGAGATTTATCTAACATTTTTCTACTAAAGGATGAAATTATTCGTCGCTAAACTGAATCGAGATGTTCAGGACGAGGACCTCGTTGAGTTGTTTTCCCAATATGGGGAAGTAGCATACGCTCGAGT